>JBFLZA010000103.1:0-17285 GCA_040756535.1 Cyanobacteriota bacterium | reverse complement strand
CCTGGGACTACTTTGCTAAAGATACGATTGGGAAGCAAATTGTCCGTTCTGCTGACAGTATAGGAGCCAATATTGCAGAGGGTAATGGTCGGTATAATATCCCCGATAATCAGCGATTCGTCAAAATAGCAAAAGGGTCTTTATACGAAACAATTCATTGGCTAAGGCTAGCTTGCTATCGTAAACTTATAACAGATGAACAGGTCAAGAGAATCAAACCAATTATTGACGAACTCTCACCTAAACTAAGCGCTTATCTCAGCTCTTTAAACAAGGGAAAATCCTAATCCCCTATGAACCATGAACCATGAACAATGAGCCATGAGCCATGAGCCATGAACCATGAACCATGAACCATACTATTCGATCGCTTCGGCATACTCACTCTCCCAAGGTTGCGCTTGTTCGATCAGTATTTGAATTTGTTGAGCAAATTCTGCCATTGTCTCGAAGGGGAAACAGTGAATCGTACCTGCACCATTGAGACTGTTCAACGTATTAGCAAGACTCTCAATTTGACGGTTGTAACTCTCCTCTAAAGGACTCACCATCGGTGCAGGACAGCGGCGGGTACTGACTGTAATTACTCCTGCAAAGAAATCGGGATGCGGCAAATGAGTATTCCGCTTTGCGCCATTGGGTTGCAGGTAGGTGTAAAGTATGCTTTTGAGCAACGCATCTAAACGCTGCTTCCGTTCACTGGGTGCGATCGCATAATCGAAACTGTGGGGATTGTAGCCAATGCGAAAGGCTTCTAAGTGGGCAACTGTAGCATATAAACCCGAACTAACTTGTACATTGTAAGGCGTTGGGTTATCGATGCCATACTTGGCATGAAAGTAGCTTTGAGTTTTGACCAATGTAGGCAAACCCACGATTGCTCCAAACTCAATCACCGACTCCCGTTTTAAGGTCTGTCCTTTCTTTTCTGTCACCATAAAACCTTCTAAATCGCTGATGGCACAACGCTGGAGTACTTGAGCCGTTTTGGCTGCCAAATCAGCCGTTTTATCGGTAAAAATCGGCAGTTCGTTATCCAAATCGTAGCCAATTCGGTCAGGGTTAAATCGTTTTCCTCCTTCAGACAAAGGTAAATCCATTTCCAGAGAAATGCGGTGCAAGTGTTCGGCTTGAATGTGCTTGAGCATATCGCCGGATATTCCATTCACATACTCCGGTTCATTCATGCCTTTCTGGATAATGTAGTAGCGCCGAGTTAGCGATTGATTTCCCTCGTTTCCTTCATTATTTAGAGCGTGTAACTGCCAAGCTAAGAGACCACTAATAGAAATTGAATAAACCGGAAATTTGCTATTATTCATCTTCAAGTTCTCCTTCTTCTTGTTCTTCTTCAAACTCTTCCCCTACTGCTTCTGGGGTTCCTGGTTCTTCTGCTGCTCCTGCCTCTTCTGACTTCGTCCACTTGGCATAGCCGTAGGCAATCAGCAGATTAGCGACTAAAACGGTATCGAACTCCTCAACCAATTCAATTAATCGGTCTAAATCTTCCTTCGTCGGCCAGACTCGCATCAGCCGTTTTCCTGTGCCTTGAAACCGTTCGGATAGGCGTAAGTTTTCGTGTTCGTATTTGGCAAGGAAATCAGCAACAGCGCAAATAAAATCTTTTTTTGAACCCGACTGACTACTCAATTGCTGAGCTAATCCATAGTTGCGCTGCCAATCGAGTTCGATGAGTCCCTTTTTGGTCTGAACTTTGCCCGCAAAAACGGTAGCTTGATTAATGGCTTTGGCAATGCGGAGAAAACTAGGGTCTTGGGTAATTGGGGTAAATGACCGCTCTTTTTTTATCATAAGATTGAGTCCGAAAATAGAGAATAAGCGAGGAGGTCTAGCTTTGGGGTCGGCTAAACGTTTGATGACATATTCGGCATAACTCACTTGAAAGGGAAAAAACTTGCGGAGATTGTTTCCTGTAATAAAGTCTCGATAAGCGGCTAAGAGTTCGCTATGGCCTTCCTCTGCGGCAAGGGAACTAATAACAGCTAAGTGCTCGTTTAAGACAAGGTGATAATCGAGTAATTCCTTAGAGTTAGACGGACTGAGCCAACCGGGAAGTCCTAAGTTAAAAACTTCTTTAACGCCGTAAACTTGTCCTTTTTGTCCGAAATGAGTGCCTGTAAAGCCGCCAACGAAGTGGTTGACACTTTCCCAAATCTCAAATTCGTCTTCATCGGGTAACTCAGCAATAGCTGGATGATAATTCAGGAGTGACTGGCAGAATTTCAGTACCAATTCAGCATCAAATCGAGCAATGCCATGACCTCCTCCCGGTGGGTTATACTGTCGGAGATGATTGAGGACTTCGCGGTATTTTTCTAAGGAAATATCGTTGGGTTTAAGGGCGGTTACTCGCCAATCGTAGGTGCGATCGCTAATTTTGACTCGTTCGGATACTCCGAAGGTAAATAACCCATTAGCAATCAGCCATAAACTCAACCAATCGGTTTTTTGAGGGGTGAATGTGTTGCCATCAGATTTTACTCGACTGACGCCTTGAATGGAAGTAGGTAAATAAACTTTTACTGCACTGGCTTGCAGGGGGAGTTTACATCCCGTGGCGGCAAAAAACAGTTCAGCGACTCGTTCAGTTGCCGTTTTCAGTGTCGAGCGATCGCTCTGACTAAAGGCTTGGAAAATAGAGGTAAGTAAGATGCCATAGTTATCTCGCAATTCCCATCCATTTAGCCAGAGTTCGTTGTGGTTTTTGTCATGGCGCATGGAGGTGAGAATGGCACCATTTTGAGTGCTGGGATGGGGTGGCTTTGGGGTATCTTCTCCGGTTTCTCCTCGACCGTGTTTTTGGTATAAATACTCTCGGTAAAGCTTGCGAACTTCTCCCTGTTCGACAACATCGAATATGGGGGTTTCTGGAGGGAGTTTGCTGCGATCGGTTTTCTTGCCGCAGACGGGTGGAAATGGATTTGTGTAGTCAAGGTTGGTAATAGGTTCTAAGTTGACAGATTTTTTGAATTGGATGCGATAGTGTGTTCCTTCGTCAATGAGTTGGATGGATGGGTTTTGTTGAGTTTTCTTGAGGGTATATTCGGCAAGAAGTGCTAAACTTAGCATGAGAAAGGTATCGGCATAGGTGCCGAATTTTTTGCCCACCAGCAGGCTTTTTATCATCTGTAATGCTGCTCCATTGCTGGAGATTTATCTTGAGTAGTATTCTACTCCCCTATGGAAGGGGGGTCTTCCAAGTTAGGGATTGGGGAAATTTGGAGATACTCTATATATATGAAGAAGAATTTTGGGGCGAGATTTGAGTAACAAGCTTTGTCATCTCGACAAGACCAGTAAGTTGGCTTATGCTGAGTACAGCGATAATTTTGGCAAGTCAAAGCGGGGTTGATTTTCCGAGGGGTCTTGCCAAAATCCTCAGAACCTTGACAATTAAAGAGTTTAAAAATTTTCAGTCGCCTCACTGTTGAGAAAAGCTGGCAATAAGTGGGGTGGAAATGAGGTCAAAAGAGAGACTTGCCAAAATGTCTCTTAGAACTACCAGCTAGTCTTGGTTTCAGATGGCGGACTTTCCGCTAACAAAATCCCCGCAAGGGGACTGAAACCATCCCCATATGCTTCGACACGCGTGTGGATATTATCTTTCCGCTAACAAAATCCCCGCAAGGGGACTGAAACTTGTCTAGCGAAAGCTCTAGCTCTTGCGCTAGCTCTTCAGCGGTACTTTCCGCTAACAAAATCCCCGCAAGGGGACTGAAACATCCGCCTTGGAGCATCCCAACTCAGGCAATTATCGCTTTCCGCTAACAAAATCCCCGCAAGGGGACTGAAACAAAAACAGGAATTCCTCTATCAGTTTGCGAGTCTCTAGCTTGCTTTCCGCTAACAAAATCCCCGCAAGGGGACTGAAACTCGGGATGTTGGGCTGACACATTGCGAGACTTGGTGGCTTTCCGCTAACAAAATCCCCGCAAGGGGACTGAAACGAAAAAAGCTCTACTTCCCTGTTTGTAGAGTTCCATTCTTTCCGCTAACAAAATCCCCGCAAGGGGACTGAAACATCGTGAGCAAGAAAAAAGGGAGGTTTTGCCCTCCCTTTCCGCTAACAAAATCCCCGCAAGGGGACTGAAACACAAAAGACTTCTCCATTCGTTGCCGTTGGAAATCTTCAGCACTTTCCGCTAACAAAATCCCCGCAAGGGGACTGAAACCTTTCAACAACGATTGCGCCGGAAACGTTCACCTTAGGGGACTTTCCGCTAACAAAATCCCCGCAAGGGGACTGAAACATTGCAAAATCGCTGCCACTAACTCAGGCGCTAGAGCAGCTTTCCGCTAACAAAATCCCCGCAAGGGGACTGAAACATTTTGCTATCCCCGTAAGCCGCGCAGAAGTGCCTTTACTTTCCGCTAACAAAATCCCCGCAAGGGGACTGAAACTCGCTTCCCTCACAGCCTGCAAGCCTTACCCCATCAAGCTTTCCGCTAACAAAATCCCCGCAAGGGGACTGAAACAGAATCAAGGATAGTGTCTTCTTCCCCATCAAGAACTTTCCGCTAACAAAATCCCCGCAAGGGGACTGAAACATCTCTATGGAAGATTTGCTTAATTTAATTCGCAAACTTTCCGCTAACAAAATCCCCGCAAGGGGACTGAAACGTTCCACTCATCGTCACGCTCAACCAGCCAGTCGAGCTTTCCGCTAACAAAATCCCCGCAAGGGGACTGAAACGCTTCAAAACAAGTCGAATCCGAGTCTGTAATCTTTAGCTTTCCGCTAACAAAATCCCCGCAAGGGGACTGAAACTGCCACTGTTCAGCGAGGGAAGCATTTCATGAACTTTAGACTTTCCGCTAACAAAATCCCCGCAAGGGGACTGAAACATTAATGAAACACTCACAGAGTTGAGGCAAATGGGTGTCTTTCCGCTAACAAAATCCCCGCAAGGGGACTGAAACCAAACGCGACGATTCGCCCAATCCTTTCGCTTATCCAGGCAGCTTTCCGCTAACAAAATCCCCGCAAGGGGACTGAAACATTTTAGCCATATAAAGAATGTTGATTCCTTCCTAGACTTTCCGCTAACAAAATCCCCGCAAGGGGACTGAAACATCTGAGCAAATATGCACAAATCGTCTAAATTTACTGGACTTTCCGCTAACAAAATCCCCGCAAGGGGACTGAAACATCAACATTTAAGCCTTTAGTTTTCCCGTGCCGGACTTTCCGCTAACAAAATCCCCGCAAGGGGACTGAAACAGGACGATGAGGCGGAACTGGCTCCACTGACCGAGCTTTCCGCTAACAAAATCCCCGCAAGGGGACTGAAACAGTTACTATTGCAGACATACATTGCAGACATGGTGCTTTCCGCTAACAAAATCCCCGCAAGGGGACTGAAACGACATAATAGACCCAGAGGGACAGAAGTGGATTTGGGCTTTCCGCTAACAAAATCCCCGCAAGGGGACTGAAACCAGCAATGGAGCAAGGGTCATTCTGATGTCAGCCAACTTTCCGCTAACAAAATCCCCGCAAGGGGACTGAAACGTGGAATGAACCGGGGGATGGTCATGCTCACGCCCACTTTCCGCTAACAAAATCCCCGCAAGGGGACTGAAACTTTTAAACCCAGCCTGCCCGTAACGACGACTAGAACTTTCCGCTAACAAAATCCCCGCAAGGGGACTGAAACGCTTAAACTGATATGCTTGATCATTCAAATCTTGGACTTTCCGCTAACAAAATCCCCGCAAGGGGACTGAAACTGAAAAAAGAGATTCTGTAGGTTGTTGATCGCCCCAGTCTTTCCGCTAACAAAATCCCCGCAAGGGGACTGAAACTCAATATCCCCTTCAGCCGTTGTTACTCTTGTAGTCTTTCCGCTTACCGAGAGACAAAATTCCTCACCTCTACAGGTGGTAGGTTTTAAGTGGGGTTTAAATCCCCACGCCATACCGGGTTACTTGATGAAATGTCCTACAGCGATTTCAAATCACTAGAAAAAGCTCAAACCGAGCTGGGTTTAACTATTAACGAAACGGCGGGTTTGTTTCAAAGCATTCCACCCGTAGAAATCAGCGACTTCTTGCGTCAAACTCTTGATTTCAACATCCCGCTAGCACTTGCTATCAATAGTGAAAAAGCCAGATCAGAGTTTATCATTGCCCCGATATTAGCAGAAGTTAAACGCAATATCGCTTGTGGTTTGTTCTCCGGTACTGAGTTCAATGTTGACCCCGATCGCGGGTTAACGGGATACGTTGACTTTCTCATTAGCCGTGACCCAGAGCAATTGTATATCAAGGCACCTACAATCGCGGTAATCGAGGCAAAAAAGGAAGACTTAAATTTAGGTTTAGGTCAGTGTGCAGCTACTCTTGTAGCTGCCCAAATTTTCAATCAGCGTCGAGAGCAAGAGATTTCAGAATTGCTAGGTGTCGTCACCAGCGGCAGCGCTTGGAAATTCTTCAAACTATCAGGCTCTAATATGACCATCGACTTGTTGGAATATCCGATTGCCAACCCAGAGAAAATTCTGGGAATTCTTCAAACCAGTTTTTGACCAAGTCCCTTTGGGGAAGAGGGCAAGGGGACAAGGGGGATAAGGAGACAAGGGGGACAAGGGGGACAAGGAGGACAAGGGGGACAAGGGAGAGAAAATACTATGTATAAACGCAACTTCGTATCAATTTTAAATGAACCATGAACCATGAACCATTAAAGCAATTGAACTGATCGCTGATCGCACAGACGCAACGCTCTAACCACCAGCAAATACAATTGTAGATACTCAATTTGAGCCGTATCAAACCGATTCAAGTCAAATTCTTTCGTGACAGCGTAGACTTCCCGACTCAGATTAGCAGGTTGTAGCGGCAAAGTCTGAGGCAAAAACCGAGCCATACTGCGCCAACTCGATGCGATCGCTTTTTTTCCCCCTGGATGCAACTGAATCTTTCCCACCTTCGCCACATCCCCCATTTTCCATCCAGCAGCCCAAGCCGAATGGTGACGCCCCGCCGCCATCATCACAGTATGCAGAATGCCACGAATTTGCTCCTCTTCAGCATTAAAGTCGTCGCGCAGCAGGGGGAACAGAGAGTTTTTCAAAATCTCCCGCGACAGAAACGCACTCTCTACCGCATGGTTGGGACGCTTGTATTTCTTTTCGTATGCCTTGAGTCTATCTCGTTGTGCCTGATCCACCGGGTCATAATCGGTATGTGCCAGGAGATGCGAACCTGGGTTTTTGCCGTTAAATGAAGAATATGCGATCGCCTGCCACCCCCGCATCACCTCTTGCCACTTCACCTGAAGCTTACCCAAATCATGAGTCAAAACCGCAAAAAAGACCAGATATTCAAATAAAGCCTCTGCCTCATTCTCCGATGCATCTGGAAAAACTTTAGTTCGGATAAACCGCCCACCAGCCTGCAAAAGTTCATCCCGCACACTGCTAATTTGAGTCTCCACTAATTCCCCATTTCTCTTCAGCGTTGTGGGAAACGCCTCCCGCCAGCACTTCCACATCAAAACTAAATGTCCCACATAAGTGTCCATGCGGTAACGGTACTCACTCTCTATTTTTCGCTTTGGCTTATTGGGTGAAGAAAAGCGATTTCCCACAACATCGGGACTAATTAATAAACCAATTTGGTCATCGTAATAGACATAGCGGGGATTAACTAAAATCCTGACACTGGTAACCAGAGATTCGCGAGAAGTAATTGGAAGACCAACAGGCTGACTATAAGTTTCTGTCGCTCTCCCTTTCGGATGTTCAATTCGTTTAAACATCCAGTCAATTTCATACCCTAAATTCTTAACATCTTGCCAAACTTTGCATAGCGTAGAAATCGGTACAGAAAACGCCATTAATTGCTTGGGGTCAATTGGCTCCTCATCCACAAAGATAGGTTCTGACCAAACAAACACACTCCGCGCATCTACAAACCGAATTAACTCATTAGCCGTCGATTCGTCTCCTCGGAAAAAAGCCGCATTAAACTGCTGCTCAAAATTCATCTGATTATTTGCCCTACGCTCTTGTTGCAGCAGCGTTTCTGGAGTGTGAACCGTGTTAATCCATTGTTCTTCTATCCGAAAGCCAACATTTTTATTGACTTGTTCGGATGATGTATGCTCTTGTAAAACTGCCCAAGTTAATTCGCAAATCTCATTCGTATAAGGCAAAAAATTCTGTTTCTTTTGCGTTGGTTCTTCCGGTTCATCCTCCAAATCAGCTTCAGCTAATTGGGCATTAACCGAATTAACCTGAAACGAGCGATAAACGTAAACCTCACCCCGTTCGCCCCGAAATCTAGCACAGCGTCCCGCCCGTTGCAGCAGAGAATTCATTGGGCATAAATGAGTGTGCATCACTTCACAGGTAATATTCAGTCCCGCTTCAATTACCTGAGTAGAAATCAAAACGTGACAGGTGTTATCCTCATGCTGTTGCCAGTTTTGAGCAAAGGTTTCTTTCAGATATGCTTCTTTTTTAGCTCTATCTTCAGGTAGAAATCGCGAATGAAGCAGGGTAATTGTTAACTCTCCATCCTGATTCAGTTCGTCTAAATCTCTGAACAATCCCTGAGATTGAGATACGGTATTGCAGATAATAATAACTCGCTGACGTTGATGGTTTTTGATATCATTGAGAAGAGTTTCAGCAGTTAGAGGTTCAGATATCGCTCGAAACGTCCGACAACGGTTGACTTCAATGTCTGGTAAATCAGCGTCTTCAACTCGAATAATTTCCATATTTTTGTTAAGTGTTGATTACTATCTCTGCTCTTAACTCAAATTCAGATGAACGCTGCTCAAATGAAGTGACTATTAATCTTAAAACCCTTCTGAATTAGATATTAGTAATTCCTAAATGGCTTACTTAGTTGGAATTTTTTACCCGGCTTTGCTTGTGGCGTTGTTGTTCTTTGGGCCAGCGCTGTGTGCGATCGCAATTCGGCGTTCTCTTTCGATTCCTTGGCAATTAGTCCTGCTGGGCGTTTGTGTCCTCTACGCGATTTCCCCAATCTTACTCACTGTGGGGGGTATGAGTTTAGCTGAACGCTTTGGCTGTGAAGCCGGTGGTATGGGTATCATTATCTATAAATGTCCTGATAGCCCCTGGCTTGGGGATGTGATTACCTGGATGGCTTTTGCCCATTGGGTTGCATTTTTAACTATCCCATCCGGGGGTTTGGGTTTTATCGGACTCCTCACCTCCTTAATCCTAAAAGCGAACAGGTTGCATTCAGGAGTAAACCCATCAGAAAGACCAACCGCCACTTTCTACCGCAGCCGTCGCCGCAAGGTGATTGCAGGAGTGTGTGCAGCGATCGCGCAGCGATGGGGATTGTCACTTCTAGGTGTACGGATTGCCATAGTCGTTTTAAGCATCGCTATAACTGGAATTGGGCTGCTGTTGTACCTTTGGCTGTGGTTGGCGTTCCCGTTGGAACCATCCGCCGAGTCTACATAGTTGGTATAAATCATAACGAGGCTACCGAGCTTGACATTATCTATCAATGAGCTGTTTAATCTGGGCGGCAAGTTCATCAGTTAATGTGGCGGTCATCAGCAGAAACGGTGAAATGCCCTTGACTTGTTCCAACACTTTGAGGACGGTAGCAAAGGAACGGTCTGGGTCGAGTAAGTGCAGTTCGTCAAAGACCAGATAGGAAGCAAAAATCGCTCCCGCGTTGACATTGGCAGAACCCCGTCCCACCGAGTAGGGGATATTCAGGAAGCTGCTTAACATCTGGTCGATGGTGCAGAATACGATGTCACCTTCAAATCGGGGGTCTTCTGGGTTCTCTCCCGTTTGCAGCGTCACCACCAGAGGGCGAGAGGAAGGGGTGAAGGTTTCCCAGTTTCTTGCTAACGTTTCTGCCCGTTCGCGCAAGCTATTAGCCAGGGTTCGCAAGGGGACGACGTAAATCAGTTTGTTGGGGAAGTTGCACTGTAGGGTTTTGGCAAACAGGAAGGGTGCGATCGCGGTTTCGGTTTTGCCTGACCCCGTGGGTGCGCGGAGGAGGACATCTTGGCGGTTGAGGAGATGTGCGATCGCTTGTTGTTGGAACTGGCGTGGGGGGAATCCCGTTAGGGTTTGAAAGTATTGGTCAATGGTCATAGATACAATAAAATTAGCTTTCTTTCCTGTTCTAGAAAAATTATGTTGCTTACTCAACGTCGCGCTGACCGAGTTGTCTTACACAACATTAGTTGGCAACAATTTGAAAATTTATTAGTTGATTTAGGCGAAAGCCGAGCTGCCAGAGTTGCCTATGATGATGGAACGTTAGAAATTATGACCCCTTTACCCGAACACGAATATTACAAAGAAGCGCTTGGGGATGCCATAAAAGATATTGCAGAAGTTTTAGACCAAGACTACGAAAGTTTAGGCTCAACAACTTGGAAACGGGAAATCAAGAAGGCAGGGGTAGAACCGGATAACTGTTTTTATTTTCAAAATGAGCCAAAAATTCGGGGCAAGTTAGAATATGATCTCAATCAAGACCCACCCCCAGACTTAGCATTAGAAATTGATGTGACGAGCAAGTCTTTGAGTCGCTTACCCATCTATGCTCGTTTAGGTGTACCCGAAATTTGGTGTTATGACTCTGGTGAACTGAAAATTTACCAGTTACAGAATCAGGGATACATAGAAGTAGAAACCAGCTCGGTGTTTCCTACGCTTCCCGTGCAAGAACTGCCTGCACTCATCGAACAATACCGTCCTCAAGGGAGACGAGCTATGCGTCGTGCTGTGAGAGAGTGGGCGAGGGGATAGGGAGACAAGGGAGACAAGGAAGACAAGGGGGACAAGGAGGATTTTGGGTAATATCTATGTCCTCAAGATTAAAAATTAAGCAGCTACTTTCTCGTCGAGTTGCAATTCACACTGTCGGAAAATATAGTTAACAGCGGCAAAGAGTTTATCTAGCTCCTGAATGCTGTAAAGGGTGATATTTCTGGTAAACGTATCGGCTTCTAGCTTGCTAAATTGCCAGCGATCGCCGTTAGAAACAATCCCGAAAACTGTCATTTTTGGGTCTTCATTCAGTCGTTGCGCGGCAATCATCTCAGCTAGGCACTGACCCCACCCCTCTTCAAACTTATCTTGCTTGGCTTCGACTAAAAGTAAATACGGCTTATCAAAGACAACCTTTCCTAATGGAGAGCGTTTCGCCAAGATATATTTGGGAAATCCTGAAAGATTTTCATCACAGGTGAGGGATTCATGACTCCACAACAGGAATTTGCTGCGATAGCACTTCCAGACTTCTTTCAAGACGGGATAAATTAAGTTTTCACAAATGGCAAATTCTGAGTTATCAACGACTCCTTCCCGCATGACGGTTTGTAAGTCTTCTCGGAAGTAGTCGGGGATGTAAAACTCGGCTTCAACGATGAAATCTGCTTCGCTGTATGTAATCTGAAATTCTTTGACAACCGCACCGATACTCTTGTAATTACTGAAAGCCATATCGACCTCACGATTAAGCGTTCAACACCTGCTCGACTGTTAGGGTCAGTTCTGGGAAGGTTTGGGAGATAATTCGGTCAGTGCCTCGATAGGGAGTGGACTGGTAGACCCTATTCTCACTGTAGTAGCTTGATGAGGAGGAAGGGTGCGATCGCACTTTCGGCTTTCTCATTCAATTACTTCAATGAAATGTCTTGCGTCGTAATCCAGTCTTCCTGCTTAACAAGTTCTTCAATGGTTAATCTTTCTCTATTTGCCTTGTCTAATGCTTCCTTCATAATCTGTTCATACTGTTGGATTAATTTCCATTGAGAACCGACCCTACAAATACCTGTGTCTTTCTCGACTGATATGAATCCTATTTTCTGCATAGACCTTAGACATTTATCTTTAAACTCTTGAGGTGAGTTAAAAATTTGACAAAGATGCGGGTACTGACTTCGTAAGCGACTATATAACTCTTTATCTTGAACAGCCTCTTTTTCAGTCAAAAACTCTAAAATTGCATGATTTAGATCGCTCATACCTAAAGGCATAACAGGTAATTCAACCCAATAACTTTCCTTGTTGGTATAACGCACGCACTTTTCAGCGTTTTCATTAGCAGCTTGAACATAATAAAGACGACCTACTTCACCGCCCGATAAACTCGCTGTTAATTGCAAAGCAAAGTTAATTACATTATTTCCACCCGTCAAATTCATCCATATTTCCTTCCCTTGTGCGCCAGTTCCTTTAGCAAGAGAAGAAACTACTTGAGCAACCCGCTTAAAAGTTTGTTCCTTTAAAATTTCTTCAGAACCTCGACGCTCAACCTCACACCAGAAAATACAACCAGTTGTCCTTCCACCACAGATTTTTGACCACTCTTCTTTTAACAGAGGCTCCAAAACTTTTTTTATAGGTTCGGACTTTTCCTCTTTAGCGTCTATATGACCGAGCCGATTTTTAATGTACTTATCTGCATAAAACTTTTTATCTGTTCCATCAATAACTTCCTTGGTTGCAAAAAGGACTATAGCTTGAATATCTCCTACTTTTTCTCCTTTTTTTCTCTGTTCCTCTTCTCCCGAACGGCTAAAGAAGTACTGACCTTCATCTTCCCAGTTGTTGTATTTATCTGCTAAGTAAGAAATCGGTCCTGTAACTGCTCCCGGTGAAAGACCCAAACCCATTAAGTGATAGACTCCCATATAAACCTCCATTTTTATCTTATTAAAAACTAAATCATTGTCATCATTTCTGTTTGACCCATACCCAATCGAGTCTTCATTCCAGTGCCAGAAAACTGAGCGTAAGCAACCAGTAAATTAGCTACATTTGCAAGTAATGGTTCTGTATTTCTTAAGATTTGTAACGTGACATTACCTGTAAATCCATTAACATATCCGTGCGGAAGATTAAATATGTGGGTTTGGATTTTATGAGATTTGAGAGCTATTGCATTACTTAAATAAGCCAATAACTCATCACCTCCTAGATAAACCGGAGCGAAGCAGTTCCATCGTTCTAGCCAACTGCGAAACATTAAAAGTGGTATCGGCAAAGGTAGATTAGTGCGTTGTTGAGCAAAAGTGGTTGGGGTCAGGAATTTAAGCCTCAATCGAGTGTTAGGCTCTGGTTCTATTGCCACCAAACTTTGATAGAGAGTTTCATAGCTGCTAGTTTCATCGTCACGGTTAACTATATTGAATTTGGCACCAAATAGTTCTAGACAAGGAGATATATCGAGGTTGGAAATAGCTTTAGCTGCTCGTTCCTGCAATCCACAGAGAGATAACTGGTAAAAATTGCCTGCGCTAAAAGTCAAAAACTCTTTAGAACCAAAATAAGAACCTAAGATTCCTGAGTAAGTGACTGTTGGGATTTTTTCTTCACCCATTGGTAAGTTCATGCGCCTATGTAAATCTTTGACCAACTCCAAACCATAAGCTCTAGGTATCGTAGCGGGTTCGGATAGAGTTAATGTCCAAGTAGAACGGATAAGCATAACATTTACAGGGGTTCGAGATTTACCCATCCCAAAGGTTGTTGAATTGAATTACCTTGATTTGGTATTGTGGCAGTCCGGCGAGATTTGGGAGATTCAGTGCTATTGGTTGGTCTTCGTGTTTCGCAAGCGTCGCGGATTTTGGCTCTAGTTGCTTCTTCAAAAAGCAAGTCTACTGTTGTCCCTGTCATTCCAGTACCCCATCCTAATCTAAGATTGTAAGAAAAAGGATTGGCATAAAATTGACGAACAGAACTGAAATTAAGATTTGAAGTATCTGTAATAGTATTCCAATATCTTTGCTCGTGTTCCCACTGTGCTTGGGCAAACTCGTTACAGATTTCTAAAATTCCCTGTATTGTTTCAAGTTGAGAAGGTAGCTGCATTCCTCCTTGGTGCTTGAACCAATCTTTGAGCATTACTTTATCAACAAAAATATATAATTGAGTTTGGAGATTACAAATCATTTCTACATAGCTACTAAAATTATGTTTTTTGACAGTCCGACTACTGCCACCTTCGTGAAAGCTAGAGGTAATAACTTCAGCAACTACAGGCAAATTTATCTTCTGTTTAAGGTCAATTTTAATGGGAGCAGAATCACTTACTTTAATCGCTCTCATTAAGTCTGTGTTGGCAGTATTTATCTCTCCAAAATAACGACCTTTATATTCAAATTTAAAATTAGAGAATAAATAACTGTTGAGAGAACTTTTAGGGAATATCAAAGTTTGATCATCTAATTTATCTTTCTTGCTTTTGATTTGATACGCAGTCATACTATTTCTTAATTTATGTTCGATTTGACTAAGTTGTGGAGTTGTCTTGTGTTTTAACAAGTAATATGCAATAGCTGTTCTAATCGCTCCCTTAATCGAAGAACCAGGAATGTAGATTTCGCCAAAACCATTCCGAATCATCGGAGCAATATCTGATGTTAATAGGTGATTTACCCAATTAGCACTAATATGTGTCTGAGGAAAGATTGTTTTATTCTCTAGCCATTCTTCTCCTAATGCTTCTGAGTATAATCTAGTGAGTTTATCTACAATTTTCTTAATTTCTTCGTCCTTATTTCTAGGATTACGCTCAATAACATTGATATACTGCTCTGAAAGTTTTTCATACTGCTCTAAAAAGTCTGAACGTGAATCTTGTCTTCTCTTTGGTCTTTGCCAAGCTTTAGATTTTTGTAAAGATTCTGGATTTTGTAAAGCTTCAGCTAAAGCCGTTTGGTTAGGAAAATAAATAAACTTCTTGTCTTGAACATACTCAAAGAGATTTAAAGAACCTGCTGCTCCTACTCCAATGTGAACCAAAGGACTTTTTAGCTGAATAGGTTGGCATATATAGTTTTCATCTTTGTAATCGTTCAATTCCTTGAATGGAGAGTCACTCAAGTTACTCATGGCATTAACTCCGGTGGATTAATTGGTAAAGTGATGCAGATACCACTACGGTAGATTGAATGGTTATCTCGAAAGTCATCGGGCGTGACATCGGCTAGTTCTCCCAGAGGAGAAATGGGAAAAACTGAGCCTTCAGCAAACATGGAAATAGATTTTCGACGCAGTTGACGACCTGAAAAAGGAGAAGCTATCCAGCCACTTCGTTTGACAAGTTCATACCTTGTTGAATCTCCTAGCAATCCGTTAGGAAGACCTAGTTTAGGGTCTTGCCAATATAAACTAATTAGACAGTGATATGGATTTGTTAGCTCGGCAGGATTCAATATATCCTGCCAAGCTTCATCTAAATCTGACCACTCAGCCTCAAATCTTCCCGCACCACTTGACCTTTCCCCACCAAGTCCTTCTTCTCCCAAAAGTTTTAGTGCATTTTTGATATTTTCTTTGAGGGTTTGGTCAAAGTTTTCAGAAAAATTAATTAGGAAGTATAATCCTGTCTCCTTTTCTTGTTCTGGTTCCCAGCGATATTTGACAAAGCCAGTATGATATAAATTAGTAGCTCTTGTAATTCGGTCTATAGCCACCTTGGGCATCAGACAAATATTAAAGTTGTCTCTGTATGAAAATGTTCCTGATTCATAAAGTTCAGTTCTTTTATCAATGTCATTTTTTGTTCTTGCTTGAGCTACGTCTGTCAAATCATCAATATCGTTAGTGATTCCCTCCTCAGTTTGATACCAGCGATGCCAGGTTTCTAGAGGCAAATAGTTGAGTGATTCGTAGATTTTTTTAATATTCCAGTCATCATCTTGGGGATATCCTTGAGGAAATACCAGAGGACGTGGCAGGTAGTAAGTATATTCGTCTTCCTGCCAACGATAAATAAACGTGGAACTAATGCGGAAGGCTGACTGAGGGTTTTGCTTGTACTGGTGGAGCAGTTGCCCTACTTCGTCTTTCCCAAAAAATTTGGCATAGGTACTCATCCAAGCACTAAAAAGCGTGTCAGAGCGTACCCGTTCGCTAGTCGATTCTAAACCAATTCCTAACTCGCCAAAGTGGGCAGGATTTCGCCCAAAGTTCAATCTAACTAATTTCCAACACATAATGTTATTATTCACTGCTTCCGAGTAAGCGTTGCTGGAATTGTTGAGCATTATTCTCAAACAGCTTTAGGAATTCCCTCGTGTTTTTTGGAGGCTTTTCCAATTCCTTAATAAAATCTTTGCCGCCTCCACGAATCCTCGTATAGTCGTGATAGCAAAGCTTAAATTCCTCGAATTTGACTTTGCCATAACCCCGCGATCCACTGCCACCCAGCGCATCGTCTTCTAAGATGGCAAGAGCGATCGCTAAGTTTTCCAAATCTTTTATTATTACCTGCTGATCCTCAAGCGAGAGACTATTACTTGCTGAATTTGGTTTATTAGCTACTTCTTTTCGTTCAATGGTATAAACCATTTCTAGCTCAAACTTAGCCCCTTTCGGCACTCGCTCGAATTGTCGGGGAGTCGCTGCTGATGTAATTCTATCTAGTCCATTCTCCCACTTTCTCTCAGTCATCCATAAACCTGTGTTAATAGTTTTAAGCTCTTTGACAGATTCATCTAACAAGTGAGAATCACGAACAATCAAACGAGCAGGTGCATTTCTGCCTTTGACTTTGACGTATTCTTCACCGCTCTCATCCTCCCGACCTTGGTAATCATTAATCTTTGAAATTTTTTTCGGTTCGGGGTTAGTAGGTGGGGTTATTCCATCAGCATCAGCATCAGTCCGTTTTACCCAAGTTTCTTTACCTGTCGAACCAAACAAACGACTCAGTTGGCAAGTATCAGCACCTTCATAGAAAATCAATAAGGACTCTCTAGTTCTTGTGTAACCATCCAGCAGATCGTCACTTTCATAACGCCAAATATCATTTGATTCTCGATTAACAGGTTTATTCAAAAAACGTTCCAGAATTGAACGTAGCTTACCTTTCAAGGAAGAACCAGGAATATAGGGGTGTTCGTCAATCGGATCGCGAACAACTAACTTGTCAATTCCCCCAATATCTAGTTTTCCTTCTCCTCCACCAATATGCAGCCCAGTTTTAACGTCAATGGTACTTTTAATATACAGTTTACCTAGCAACTGTTTCTGTAAGATGATTCCAGCCATGATTATTCTCCTCCTGCTGCTTTGTGATAGGCAATAATGGACTCAACCAGTTGAAAAAAACGTTCAAAATCATCTGAATCTTTTACTTTATCTATGGCAGCGTCCATAACTTCTTTTAATGGTTTAACAGCTTTCTGTTTAGCAGACGCATATGCAATTTTTTGTTTGAGTAGCACTAGCGCTGCATCAATTTTGGGAAAATCGACAAGTAATAGAGCTTGATCGCTCTTTTTCTCCTTTAT
>JBFLZA010000102.1:0-17331 GCA_040756535.1 Cyanobacteriota bacterium | reverse complement strand
GCGGCAGTACGATATCCACTACAGCCGGTACTGCACAGGCGGGAGGAGATGGCGGCAACATCACGATTGATGCCAATTTGATCGTTGCTGTCCCAAAAGAAAATAGTGATATCACCGCTAATGCCTTTGAAGGGCGAGGTGGCAATATCAACATCACGACGCAGGGAATCTTTGGTCTTGAGTTTCGCGAAAACCTAACCCCACTGAGCGATATCACAGCCAGTTCTGAGTTTGGTGTAGATGGTGCGGTAGAAATCAACACCCCTGGTGTTGACCCCAGTCGAGGTTTGGCGGCATTACCAACGAATTTAGTTGACCCATCCGGGCAAATTGCCCAAAGCTGTCCGGGAAGCGGGGGAACGACAACCAGCAAGCCGAGTGAATTTATTGTGACGGGAAGCGGAGGTTTACCAGCTAGTCCCAGTGAACCATTCAACGGTAGTGCAGTTTGGCACGATTTGCGTCCACCGACGCAGGAGGCTGCGAATCGCTCCGCTGAGGCAGTGAACTCTGAAGTGTCAGGAACGAGGAAGCTTGTGGAAGCCCAAGGATGGGTGATTGGAGCTGATGGTAAGGTAATCCTTACCGCTTCTGCATCCACAGTTACACCCCACAACTTTGGGGTAACACCTATTGTTTGCCCAGGTTCTTAGACGTGTAAGATGCAGCGGTTCAGATCCCCGACTTCTTAGAAAAGTCGGAGATCTCGCGTTCACGAATCATTTAAGACTGCTAAAAGCTGCGCTTGTAACGGGAGTCTCCACAGAGGAAGAAGGATGAAAAGAAAAAGGTCTGTCTTTTTTCGCAGAAGTTTATCCGTTCTCAGGTATGGGTTCTTAGCAGCAAGTCTGGCGCTATTCATCGGGTTGAGCCAGAGCAGAGCAGAGTTAAGCAATGCCTTGATAAATCCACATTTATCTAGTAGAGATGGACTAACTCTTGTCGCCCATGCTCCTAAAGTCAACCCTACTGTCCAAGCGACAACTAATAGCTCACAGTTAGTAGAGCAAGGCAGAGAACTCTACAAGGCAGAACACTTCTCTGAGGCGGCAAAAGTTTGGCGACAGGCAGCCGAAGTTTATCAAACCCAAAAAGATGAATTGAACCAGGCAATGCTACTGAGCTACCTCTCGTTAGCTTATCAGCAACTTGGACAATTCCCTGAAGCCAGTGAAGCGATCGCATCGAGCCTAAAACTCCTACAGGCAAAGCAAGAAAAGGGCGACGCTTCTAACCCATTGCCAATTCTTGCCCAAGCTTTGAACACTCAAGGGAGTCTGCAACTCGCTCAAGGTCAAGCCGAACAAGCCGTGATAACTTGGCAACGCGCTGCCGCTAGCTATGCTCAAGCTAGTGATGAAGTGGGCAGGATTGGTAGCTTGATTAACCTTGCCCAAGCCCAGCAAGTTTTAGGGCTGTACCTCCCAGCACGGAAGACATTAGCCGGAGTAGAACAAGCACTCCAGCAACAACAAGACCTTCAAATCAAAACCACAGGATTGCGTAGTCTTGGCAACGTTCTCCAATCTATTGGTGATTTCGGCCAGTCCCGGAGGGTTCTGGAACAAAGTTTAGCGATGCAAGAGCAACTAAAATCGCCTCAAGGACTCAGCGCTACTCTCCTCAGCCTGGGCAATACAGCACGAATGCAAAAGGATACAGAAGCCGCCTTAGCATTCTATCGACAAGCGGCTACCCACTCAGCTTCACCAACCGTGCAGATTCAGTGCCAACTCAATCAACTAAGTCTTTTATTAGATGCTGAACGCTGGTCGGAGGCACAAACTCTAGCGTCTACTATCGAGCACCAAATCACCAAGCTTCCCCCCAGCCAAACCGCAATCTATACGCAGATTAACTTCGCTCAGAGCCTTTTGAAGTTGGAAAGAGGGGCAGATCAAGAAAAGTTCGCCCCTTTAGAAATAGCCCAGTTACTAGCTACTGCCATCCAGCAGGCTAAGAACCTCGGCGATTCGCGGGCCCAATCGTATGCTCTCGGTAATTTAGGTAGGCTGTACGAACAAACTCAGCAATGGTCGAATGCCGAGAAGCTTACCGAGCAAGCTTTGCTCCTCGCCCAAGCAATGAATGCCTCAGATATTGCCTATCAATGGCAATGGCAACTCGGACGCATTCTTAGGGCTAGGGGTGAGATTGAACCCGCAACTGCGGCTTATCAAGTTGCCTTCAACACCCTCCAATCCCTTCGCGGAAATCTGGTTGCCATTAATCAAGATGTCCAGTTCTCTTTTCGGGAGAGTATAGAACCTGTTTATCGTCAGCTTGTGGATTTGCTGTTGCAGCCCCCTAACAACGGGGGGGAGCCTAGTCAAGCCAATCTCAAGCAAGCCCGTGAAGTGATTGAATCTCTACAATTAGCAGAACTCGACAACTTCTTCCGAACAGCCTGTTTAGAGGGACAGGCAGTAGCAATTGATCAAATTGCTCAGACGGAGGCGGCAGTCATTTATCCCATCATTTTAGAAGACCGATTAGAAGTTATTCTCAGTTTGCCCCAGCAACCCCTGCGTCACTACGCAATTCCCATCTCCCAGCAGAAAGTGGAGGATGTTTTGGCACAACTGCGTGTCAATTTGGAAAAACCCTACACGACACCGGAGGGGAAATCTCTAGCTCAACAAGTCTATGACTGGTTGCTCCGATCAATTGAAGCCGACTTAACCCAGAGTCAGGTTAAAACATTAGTGTTTGTGCTGGATGGTTCCCTACGAAACGTGCCGATGGCTGCCCTTTATGATGGCAAGCAGTATTTGGTGGAGAAATATGCGATCGCATTAACACCGGGACTACGACTGCTCAATCCAAAACCGTTGAAACAGGAAAAGCTGAAAGCTCTTTTAGCCGGACTAACAGAAGAACGACATGGATTTATTGCGCTGCTCAATGTCGATCGCGAATTGAATGAAATTAAATCAGAAGTTTCCAGTGAAGTCCTCCTGAATCAGTCGTTTACCAGTTCAACGCTGCAACAAGAACTCGATTCAGTGCCTTTCGATATTGTTCATCTAGCGACTCATGGTCAGTTCAGTTCTGACCCTGATAAAACATTCGTTCTCGCTTGGGATAAACCCATTAAGGTGAACGAATTGAAAGACTTGTTGCACAGTAGGGATAGTATAAGAGCAAAAGCGATCGAATTACTGGTTCTGAGTGCCTGTGAAACCGCTGAGGGAGACAAGCGAGCCGCATTGGGACTTGCTGGGGTAGCCGTGCAAGCAGGAGCACGCAGTACCCTAGCTTCGCTGTGGAGCTTAGATGACGAGTCTGGTGCTCGCCTAATTAGTCAGTTCTACCGCGAGTTAGCTACCAGAACTATGACTAAGGCCCAAGCACTCAGGCAGGCTCAACTTTCTCTGTTACGAGACCCAGATTACAGACATCCAGCACTTTGGGCACCCTACGTTCTAGTTGGGAATTGGCTCTAGGAGTAGCTTAGGGAGTGCGCTCTAGGGAATTACACTAACAGGACTTACGCAGCTACACCACATATAGCACTAACGGTGCGTTACGCGACCCTATCACACCGTACAAATAGAGGCTTTGCGTAAGTCCTGACTAAGACGCACAAATATAGTAAAACCTGCGCGGTAGACAACGCTATTGTGAACCTACCCATACCAATTCACTATTTTGATGCCATACCTTCGCTTCTCCGTTCACTCTTCTGCTTGAGGGAGGCAAAAGGAGGATAAGCTGTTGCAAATAATTGGTGAAACAGTATTACCAGCAGGACTAAACTTCGGCAAGGTTCTATATATACGGAACTTCTGAGTTGTTGACGATTACCCAACAACTCACCTCAAACAATAATTTTGTGTTTTGCAATCAAGCAGTGCATAAATCCCAAAACGTGAACGTGTAAATCTTTAGGTGAGACAAACCTCACCGTTGCAAATCACATTCACTAACTTTCTAGAGGAATTATGTCTCATAACTGGACGGAAAACTGGACAGACGGAAACATGCTTCGCTGGGACTCAAAGAACCCTTATGACTCTACTCAGAGTACGCATTTATGGATAGTGTGTCGTGCCGCCGAGCTAGCAAGTGCCCAGCCAGATGTAGGAGAGTATATTTACAATCTCATCAAGCCCTGGGTAAGTCAGTCGGACAGTGCGTTCCACGATGCAGTATGCAATGGACTGTGGGATGCAGACGAAAAAGATCCTTATCGGAATTCTGTAGTTGAGGGAGATGAATGGTACGGGAAGCTTTCTGCGACGTACAAGTCTCATTTCTACGATCCTGAGACGGGGAAGAATTGGCTTGGTGAGACAGAACCCACTGCAATGACTGAAGGGGTCAAGTTCTTCAACCAAGCTTTGGATGAATACAGCCGTGGAGATATCAGACAAGCTGGTTACCACCTTGGTCTATCGCTACACTACCTGACCGACGTGACTCAACCGATGCACGCGGCAAACTTTACCTACCTGAGTTCGTTACCCGTTGGCTATCACAGCGCTTATGAGAGTTTGGCGATCGAAGTCATGCGGAATGTCACAATCACCAACCCTTACATTGAGAGCAATCTAGGTTCAGACCCTGCAAGCTATATTAAGGCTGCTGCAACAACCTCGAAACGCCGTTATGCAGATGTCTGCTCTGCTTCAAACCTCGTATCATGGAAACTTGAACAAGACGCACCTAGAGCAAGCTGGAAGAACTCCGTCGAGCCACAGATCGTCGATGCCCTAAAAGACGCAGTTGCCATCACCGCACAGTATCTTGTCGTGTGGATGAAAAGTGCATTTGCTAAACAAAATGTATCTGCGTCGCTGATCAGAACTCAGAATAAGGGCTTTGATACAGTCGTTGCTCTGACTCAGAAGACAATCAATGCCAAGCTGCGTCGCCTGTTTGATCTGGGCATCCTCCAACCCACCCTGAATATTACTCTACTGAAAAATGCCGGTACTCTATCGGCACAGATGACCGCTCCCACGGTTCGCATCCGTACTACCAATCAGGAATCCGTGACCGACCCGCATTCTGTGCTGTTCGTGCTTCACTTCACAAGCGGCTTACTGACAGGCTGGGACGGTTTCGGGCCGGAAGCCAAGCCGAAGGTGACACAATTCTCGGCTGGAGATCTGGGTTTCAAGGTTAATCTGAACTTCGAGGCGGCTGAGATGGATACAGCCCCATCGGCGGTGAAGGAGGCCGTCAACAAGTTGAAGAATCTCGGTCTTGGGATGTTTTCAATGCAACAGCTCGTTATGGATTTACAGAATGCCAACCTCGCAGAGTACGATCCAGAGGTGACGAGCCTTCCCAAAGAGCTTGCCTCTAATCCGATCTTCATGGCGTGTCTCCAGCTCTACTTCCAGGATCTCAAATCTAAGAATGGCAACATCCTAGGGTATGCAATCACCGTGAAAGATGATTCTACGGTAGCAAACTCCGAGCGCCCCTCGTTCCCTCCAACGGATCTTACATTCGGGACTCACCTTTACGAACCGCAGCCCGGTCAGCCGCTCAACCACGACCTCGATACCCTCTACTACCTGGTGATGAACCAGAATCACCCATTTCCTCAAAATGTGATGCCTGCGGGTAACTTCATCGATGTTGATCGTCCCGATATTGACGGGAGAATGGCGATCGCAAAATCTATCTTTGTGGATCAGTTCCTTATCCCCCATCTCAGTACTACGATTACGCTTGAAACGGATCTTTCCCAGGAGAGCGACCGTGTAGTAAGCATGAAGACCCGCAATGGTGCAGGCACCCTGACTGCGGTGAACAATGAATGGAATTACCAAGTCTCAAAAGATATCCAATGGGGTTCGCACGAGGGAGGAGGGAAAACGTTTCCATCAGATATTTACTGGAAGGTGGAGCATACCTGTAATGTGTCTATTCCCGTTGGTACTAACATTGTGAGCATCAGTGGTCAATCTTTGATCTACAGTAGCGTGGAGTGCTGGGCAGGAGTCAAAAAGCATGCACTGAGTGAGAAAGTCTGGGTGCAATCCACTATCCAATGGAGTTTGCAGCTCGTCTTCCCACCCGTTTCCAGCAATGGTTCGCTCGCCGTCAATGTCACTCAACAGGTACACGATCCAGTAAGCAAGTCTGGCGGCAATTTCTTGGGTCAGTTTGAACATATTGTGAACCCCAATGTCGATAAGGAGGCAGCCTCGATCGCCCAGACCCTGAAGGATACACTATCGAAGATAGATATCCAGAGAGCGGTGACTCATGCATTTGAAGGGCATAACGCCTTCTTCTTCCCCGGCGGGGACACCTTCGATTTCTCTGACCCCGTCTTCAATGCCAATCAAGATTTAGTTGCGACAGTAACTATTCGGGGTCTCTAGACTTGAGTTGTGCTAATTCGGTCTGCCACTCTTCTAAGATTCAAGGATAAACTACCCAAACCTGCTATCACTGATTCGTGGGGGAGGGATGGAAAATGCTACAGGTATTGAACCCTTGCATTTTCCGCTATCCCCCTACGGTTGGCAACGCTCGAACCCTTAGCCCCTCGCGGTTTAGGTGGAAAACGCCTAGCACAAACCAACTAATAGGAGTTAGAACGGCTTCTAACTCCTGACTTTTGAAGGGATAGGTGGATTCATCTATCCTTTTATTTATAAGTGCTCAGATTCTGTAGGAATTGAGCGGGGAATCCTGCCAATGCAAGCAAAGCAAGTTGGGAAAGTTAGCAAGAAAAGCAAGGTAAACCTTCAACCTTCTCGCCCTTCAACCTGTAACCCGTTTTAAGCCCAAAGAACTACTCCAGGCTCATAAGGACTGGAAAGATAGTCGTGTTTAGGCAACACCCGTAGGGACAAACCCTGTAATCCACTGGAGCTGTAGACGACTTCTCCCGTATAAATGGCACGGTGGTTCTCGTCAGTTCCCTGGTAATCCATCACGACTGGCCGACCGTTAACAATCTGCCCATCCGCATTGACAGCTCCTTGGTAGAGTTCCACTTGGACATCATCAGCCGTCAGTCCTACCAGATTAATTCGGGTTTTGACAGCAACGGATTGGTTGACCCCAATCTCAGGGGGAGAGGCGATGTCAACGTCTTCAATTTTAATCTGGTACCAGCGTTCTAACAGACTTTGCTTCCAACTAGCTAGCTCTTTCGCGGGTTTGTAGTCCTCACTCGTCATCGCAAAGTGGCGATCGCTTGCCGGGAAATAGCCACATTTTGCGTAATCGCGCAACATTCTAGCCGTGTTAAAGACTGGAGTGTTGAACTTGATGGCGTCTTTCATCTTCGCCACCCATCCCCTGGGAATACCTTCGGCGTCGCGATTGTAGAACAAGGGGACAACTTCCTGTTCAAACAAGTCGTAGAGAGCATTGGCTTCTACTTCGTCCTCATATTCAGGGTCGTCATAGGTTTCTCCATGACCGATGGGCCAGCCTGTATGGATATAATCCGCCTCATCCCACCAGCCATCAAGAATACTGAGATTGGGCAGACCATTCATTGCCGCCTTCATTCCAGAGGTTCCAGACGCTTCCCTAGGACGGCGGGGAGTGTTCAACCAAACATCACAACCCGCAACCATCATCCGTGCTAGATAAATGTCATAGTCAGGAACGAAAACCACATGATCCCCGATTCCGGCTTCACGCACGTCGTGGATAATTTGACGAATCAAATCTTTCCCTGGCATATCCTTAGGATGGGCTTTACCAGCTATAACAAACTGGACTTGGCGATCTTTGTTGCCCATCATGATTTTCTGAATCCGCTCCATGTCGCGCATGAACAAGTTAGCACGCTTGTAGGTAGCGAAGCGACGGGCAAAGCCAATCGTTAAGGCGCTGGGATCGAGTATTTCTAAGGATTGAGCGAGTTCAGCTGGGGTTGCACCGCGATCGCGCAGATGTTTCTGCATCCGCTCGCGCACGTACACAACTAACTCGGAACGGCAGCGCTCATGATTGCGCCACAACTCTTCATCTGGAATTGAAATGACACGTTCCCATAAGGAGTCCTCCGCGCCCTTGTCCGACCAACTTGGCCCTAGGTAGCGATCGTACAGTTCCTGGGTGGACTTCGCTACGACGCTGCGGGCATGTACCCCGTTTGTAATCGAGGTAATTGGCACTTCCGGTAGGGGTAAGTTCGGCCACAGCCCCTGGAACATCAAGCGGGACACTTCTCCATGCAACTGACTCACCCCATTAATAAAGCTAGAGGTCTTGATGGCTAGCGCTGCCATGCTAAAGGGTGAAGACAAATCGCCAGGGTTTTCCCGCCCTAAACCCAGAAATTCCTCTCTGGACAAGCCAAACATATTGGCATAATGTCCGACATAGTACATCGCTTTATCAGGAGGAAACAGGTCAAACCCGGCTGATACAGGCGTATGGGTCGTAAAAACTTGTGTAGCTTGCGCGACCTGTTTGGCTTGAGCCAAGCTCAGCCCCTCGTCCTGCATCAACTTACGAATGCGCTCCAGAATCAAAAAAGCCGAGTGACCTTCGTTGAGATGATAGACCGTAGGTTTGTAACCCAGAGCTTGTAGGGCTCGGACTCCTCCAATCCCCAACATCATCTCCTGGTGAATCCGCATATCCAGATCGCCACCATACAACTCATCAGTGATGTCGTGGTCGTAGGGGTTGTTGGGTTCAATGTTCGTGTCCAGCAGATACAAGGGAACGGTTCCCACCTGTACCCGCCAGACACGGGCATAAACCGTGCGACCTGGATAGTCTACTTCAATCCGCAGCTCCGAGCCATCCGGATTCCGCTCTAGATGGAGCGGCATGTTGTAAAAATCATTAATCGGGTAGCGCTCTTGCTGCCAGCCATCAGCGTTGAGGTACTGGGCAAAATAACCTTCTTGGTACAGCAATCCAACAGCAACAAGAGGCAGACCCAAGTCAGATGCTGATTTGAGATGGTCTCCGGCAAGGACACCCAAGCCACCCGAGTAGATCGGTAGGCAGTCAGTCAAACCATACTCGGCGCAAAAGTAAGCGTAGCATTCATTATCCTTAATTGTTTTGCCGCGATGTTTGCGGTACCACGTCCGCTCTTTGAGGTAGTCGTCCAACTGCCGAGACGCCCTTTCCATTTGGGCAAGAAACCCTTCGTCTTCGGCAACTTCGGTGAGCCGCGCTTGGCTGATGGTGCCCAGCATCAAGACGGGGTTGTGGCGGCTGGACTCCCATAGATCACGGTCTAGGCGTCGAAATAGGTCTTTAGTCTCGACATTCCAATCCCAATGGAGATTGTAAGCCAGCTTACGCAAAGGTTCAAGTGCCTTTGGGAGGGAAGGGGAGACGTTAAAGGTGCGAATTGGCTGCATAGAGCGACAAAGTTCCAAGTCTTACACGCATTATATTGTGTACTTTCTTCCCCTCTTTTGAGCTGCTTTTAATACTGTCTTTGTCAACAAACGCTCACTAACCTGACTTGTCGTATAATCGTCGCTTGGATTGACCCTCTAAACGGTACAAACACAACTTCACTCACAATCTGCTAAAAAACCCAGCTCCATGACTAATGACTCAATAGCTCAAGAATAATTAAGTATCACCCACTGGAACGCAAAAGAACCGTAAAGCGTCATAAATAGGACGCAGCCCAGCTAATACAGCCTAAAGACAGCTTGAGATCGATGCCGTTTCTAAAGCTCCCACACCAAAAAGGAAGCCACCTTTGGGTATGATTATGAAAGTTGTCTCGTTTTGTAACGATTACATCATTCAGCTCTTCATACTCTGGGAGATATCCATATGCTGACCCTCAAAATTACGGTCTATATCGTTGTCAGTATCTTCGTTGCCTTATTTGTGTTTGGCTTTTTGTCCAACGATCCGGCTCGTAACCCCAAGCGACGGGATTTGGAGTAAATAGCGGATAAGAGCTCTTCGCACCCTGATTATTGCTGGGACGAAAAGAGCTTCGCACTTCGCCGTGTGAGCTGTAAGCTAGCGGTTCTCCTAGATAGCAAAGGAGCTATAGCAGGTAATGCTGCGCTTCAACTCGTGAAAGCGAAGTGAGGCTCTAGCTCTGGTCAGTTGTAGGCTAGACTCACGCTATCTACCGAGTAAACCGCTAAGCTTATTGCTTCAAACCTAAGTCTTAAAAGGCGAGGTGTTCCTTGCCATGGCAGTATTCTCAGGGCGGTGGATGGTGACGTTTCGGAACCGTCCCTTCGACTCTTAATGTTGAAAGATGCCCCAACCCGTTCAGCCGCCTGAAACACCTGCAATTGTTCAACCTGTAACCGATCAGGACGCCGTTAATCTCAATCAATCGACTATTGAGATTAATGGCTCGGAACTAAGCCGATCGCTACCCAAAACAGAAAGCCCAACACCGACCTCACCAGAACCGCTGAGTCCGGAATCTTCTTTATTGAAAACTGAGAAACGGGCGGCTTTACTCGGTCCCCCAATTTCTGTGGGCTACTCCCTGCAACCTGCCAACACTCCCTCCTTGGCACGACTACAACCCCAGCCGAGCGATCGCTTACCAACGTCTCCATACCCCACGCCACCAACGTCTGCCTACGCGGCGATCCCCTCTCAATCTCCTCCACCCAGTACTCCCTCACCCGCCTCGGTCAGTCAAGGGTTTTCGCTTCATGGCTCGCGTCTAACCCCTGAATTTTTACTCCCCAATTCCTCCTCCATTCGGCTGGACACACAAAACGTCAAGCGTCTGGTGACTAAAGAGCGAGGGGGAGAGGTGAGAGAATTTGACTTTAGTGTCTCTCAGTCGGAAGTTCAACCCTCAGTCGATGAGCAAGTCACACCAGTACCCAATCAAGACCAAACGGCTCCTCAACCCTCTCCAAATTCAGCACCAGTAACTACACCTCAACCCTCTCCCACTCCAGCCTCAGGAACTACTGACCCCAACAACTCCTTTGGTGTGGGTGGTGTCATTGAACTGACAGCAGACCGCCAGGAGTACGACGATCAGCGAAAAGTCATTACCGCTCAGGGCAATGTCGTGTTACGGTTTCGGGAATCCTTACTCAATGCCGATCGCGTTCAAGTCAATTTGCCCAACCGCCTGATTGTCGCTGAAGGGAATGTGGCACTGACACGGGGACAGCAAGTGTTGCGAGGTAATCGCTTTGAGTACTACTTTGTCCAAGATAGTGGCGTTATTCTCAATGCCAGTGGTGAGTTGTATTCACCTACGGCAGGAACTGATTTATCGCTCCTCACTCCCGATGGCGCTCCTGGAACGTCACGACCGTTGAGCGATCGCATTGCCATTGATCAGCCCTTACAAGGGATAAGTAATCCTGGCGGTTATTCTTTTGTTATAGGCGCTGGGAGAGCGGCCCAAAATTTGCCCCCTCCGCAATCCGGGGGAACGATTAATCGATTTCGCTATCAAGCTGAGCGAGTCGAGTTTGAAGGGCAAAATGCGATCGCCACCAACGTGCGGATTACCAACGACCCCTTTTCACCACCCGAGTTAGAGTTACGCGCTGATACAGCTCGATTTACTCGGGTCGAGCCGTTGGTGGATGAAGTCGTTGCCACCCGACCTCGCTTGGTTTTTGATCAGGGCTTAGAGGTGCCGACATTTCGCAATCGCGTCACCATTGACCGCCGTCCACGAGAACCGGGTCTATTCAACCTTGGATATGACGGGGAAGATCGGGGGGGTTTGTTTATCGAGCGATCGTTCAATGTATTCAGTACTCCTAACCTGCAATTTAGCGTCACACCTCAGTACTTTATCCAGAAAGCAATCTTTGATGAGGGCGTGATTGACCCATCAGTCTTTGGACTGAGAGCGAAGCTCGATGGCACACTGAGTCCCCGGACAACCTTGACAGGACGTGGTGTTCTCACTAGTCTCGACCCCAGCGACTTTGAAGACCAATTTCGGGCCAGTCTGCGACTCCAGCAGATTATCGGCACGACTCTCCCTCATGCACTGAACCTAGAATACAGCTACCGCGATCGCCTCTACAACGGCTCTCTGGGCTATCAGACGGTTCAGAGTAGTATTGGTGCAGTCCTCGCCTCACCCGTCATTCCGTTGGGGAATACAGGTATCAACCTTTTCTATCAGGCAGGCGCTCAATATATTAACGCTGATACAGATCGATTAGACTTGCTCAAACCTGACCGGGAAAACAATCGGATTAGTCTAGGGCGTTATCAAGGTCTTGTTTCCTTGAGTAAGAGTTTTTCACTTTGGCGAGGTGAAGCTTTACCCCCAACTCCCACAGAAGGGTTACGATATACACCCACTCCGGTCGTTCCTTACCTATCCCTCTTTACCTCTGCTACGGGAGTTGCCAGTGTCTATAGTAACGGAGATACTCAGCAATCCCTCAGCGGCACGATTGGATTAGTCGGGCAATTGGGTCATTTTTCCCGCCGTTATTTGGATTACACCGGTTTTAACATCAGCTACACTCAGGTAGCCCTTGGTAACCAATCACCCTTCCTCTTTGACCGGGTGGCAGATACCAAGGTTCTTTCCTTTGGCATTACTCAGCAAGTTTATGGGCCGTTTCGTATTGGGTTTCAGACTTCTATTAATGTGGATACTGGGAATGAAATCAGTACTGACTATCTCTTGGAATATAGCCGTCGCACCTACAATATCCTCCTGCGTTACAACCCAGTTCAGGAACTAGGTTCAATCAGCCTGCGGATTAACGACTTTAACTGGACAGGCAATCCAGGATTCTTTGACGAAATTCGCCCAGTGAGACAAGGTGTGCGAGATTGAAGCGCCTACGGCGCGGAGAAAGGGGAAAGGGGGAAAGGTATGAAAAGGAAGGAGATTTAGGCTCCCACTACAACCCTTTAGTCTGACTGGGCTTCAGCCATTGTGTAGCGGTTGGTTGCAACAAAGCATCTGCCTTCGGCTTCAGAGAAACGTAAGGCGTTTTTGTAGTAGTAACAGTAGGTTCATTAGAACTAGAACTTGCTCCAATATCCAATGGTTAAAGAAAAAGAATTTGTGATAAATTCAGCGTCTAGTACTACCCATTCTCGTTTAGTGCTGGTGTGAGGTGAGGGATATGAATCGAAGTTTCTTGTGTTTAGTCGGTAGTGTTGTTTTTGCTTCTGCGAGTCTGGCAATTCCTGCTGCTGCGTTTTCTGTTGATGCTACTCCCGTCTCTGATGAAGGGATAAAGCTTAGCCAGAATACCCAAGTGAGTTTCCCAGACATCCCACAAAACCACTGGGCTGGCGCTTTTATTTCCAGGTTGGCAGAGCTAGGGATTATTCAAGGGTATCCGGATGGAAGGTTCCAACCCAATAAGCCAGTGACCAAAGCCGAGTTTGCCGCGATGATCGCTAAGGCGTTTGACAAAACCGATGAAAGGGAAGCGATCAATTTTCGAGACATCTCAACCAATTACTGGGCTTATGAATATGTTCGGGAAGCTTATCGGATGGGCTTCTTTGAGACGAATAGAAGGTTCAGCCCCACCCAAAAACTCTCTCGTCTTGACATCTTAGTGGCGTTAACACGAGGTTTGGATTACTCGTTTACAGGGAACGCTAATACAGTTTTGCAAGCTTACAGTGATGTTTCAGCCATCCCCAGCAGCTATCGCAGTTTAATTGCAGCAGCTACCGAGCGAGGTCTGGTAGTCAATTACCCCAACGTCAGGTCATTCAACCCTACTCAGCTTGCTACTAGAGCCGAGGTTGCTGCTTTTATCTACCAAGCGTTAGCCAACACGGGGAAAGTTACCAGCATCTCTTCTGACTACATAGTCGGCTCAGCCGGAACCAGCGATACTCAGACTAATACTAATACTGAGGTGACTACCACTGGAACTAATACCACTGGAACTAATACCACTGGAACTAATACCACTGGCACTAATACCACTGGAACTAATACCACTGGCACTGCCACTCAAACGGGTAGCGCTGTCGATGTCGTCACATTGAGCAACGGCTATCGGATTACCTATTTAGGGATGACTCCTGGTAATGGGACATCAACTTGGCGCTATCGGATGGAAGAATTACCCGAAGCTCAGGATTTGAGCAACTGGGTTTTGGGACTGCCCAGTTGTGCGACGGTCGTTAACGCTACACCCAAAGGGGAAGTGGTGAATCCTGACCCCAATGCCAAAATCAGCGGCATCAAATGGCAACCGGGTGGTGGATTTACAACTGGAGAGTTTGAGGTCACGCTCAACGGTCAATTGACGGAAGGAACCGTTGATGTCGCTGCCAAAGGACCAGATGTTGAAAGGGGACAGCTTAGAGGCCCCAGTTGTGGCAGTTAAATCACTCTTTTGCTTTTGAAGATTTTTTATCACGTTTGTCTCTTTCCTTTTGGGTTTCTCTGAGACGCTCGGCTTCCTTTTGCTGAGCTTCTCTGAGACGTTCTTCTTGCTTCTTTTCGGCTTCTCTAAGACGTTCTGCTTGCTTCTTTTGAGCTTCCGAATCGAGTTGAGCGTCTTCAGGTGAGACAGGATTAACTGCTTCTCGTGATGGAGTCAACGTGTCTCCTTGCGGCAGGGGGGTGGGTGTAGAGGGTTGTGTTTCCTCCATCAGAGGTGATGGTGTTGGGGACTGAGCCTGGGTAGGAGTTGATGTCTTGACGGGAGTTGGAGCACTACTGGAATCAGGCGGGGGTGGAGTAGAGTCTTGTTGAGATTTAGACAAAACTGAACCAATCGCCACCGCTGCTGCTGTGACTGTTAATCCTCCAATCAGAAAACTGCGCCAGCCAAGTCCAACAGAGTTGGTTTTCACGGCTACATTAGCAGGAGCCGCCTGTAGGGGATTTTGAGGCTGGGGAATAACAGGTACTGTTGTTGCAGTAACTGTTGGTGTTGGTGCGGCGACGGGTGGGCTTCCAGCAGTCGGTGAGGGTAACAGAGCTAGCCAGTCCTCTACACTCTGCGGTCGATAGCGTAACTCCACTGCCATCCCGCGCATCACGGCTTGGTTGATAGCCGGACTCAAATCCGGTCGTAAATCACGAGGAGCACTCATGGGTTGGCGATCGCGTAAAATCGAGGCAACAGGAACTTGTGCCGTCAGGAGTGTATACAAGGTGGCAGCCAGTCCATAAATATCTGTTGCTGGCGTAAATTTGGCTTGAGGTAAATACTGCTCGATGGGAGCATAGCCTGGGGAAACTATATTAGTGTGTGCTTGGGTTAAATTCGCTTCAAACTCCCGTGCAATCCCAAAGTCAATTAACACGACTTCCTGCGTTCCTTGACGCAGAATAATGTTTTGGGGTTTGATATCTCGATGGAGCAGTCCATTTTGATGCACTACCTTCAAGGCGGCTCCAATCTGTTGGACATAGTTGATGGCTGTGGCTTCTGGTAGGGGATTGTTGGGCAGGACAATAGCATCGAGAGTTTGCCCCTGAATGTAATCCATCACCAGGTAGGGCAGACTATCCTCAGTAAAGAAATCGCTGACTCGGACAATATTGGGATGGCTGCACAACGCCAATCGTCTCGCTTCATCTTGAAACTTACCTATTGACTGGGTAAAGTTAGGCTGACTACGTAGGGATTCGTTGAGGGTTTTGATTACCACAGCTTGCCCTAAGTAGTGGTGGGTAGCTTTAAACGTAATTCCAAAGCCACCGCGACCGAGTTCCTGGTCAAGGGTGTATTTTCCCTGCTGTAGGGATTTGCCGACGAGTTGGTTCATGGGCTTTTCCGCTCAAAGTACGCTTTCAACATTGATGAGGTTAAAAGATAGAGGTGGCTTGGAAGAGTCACTGTGCATGTTATGTTGGCTAGTTCTTTTTGACGACTTTCCGTGGAAGGAACTGGAGAGGACAATCGGAAAAATATAGGGAACTTCTAAGCCGAAAAATCGTCTTTACCACCCATTTCGCCGCCTACGAGCGGGAAAACTCCTGCTGAAAGCAATTCCTTGCTGTTGACCAGGTTAACTTGCTAGCATTAGCGGCTGTATTACCGAAAATATTTCAATAGGTAATTTTGGCTAATGGTGTTAATCAATAGCACCATTAAACTTTGCCATAAAAATCAGGGCGAAGGGAAATACTTTGCCCTAAACGAGGCATTTGAGGTGTCAGGAGTCTTGCTGTGAAAAATTCTCAATTCAAGGTAGCCGTAGCGTTAGGAACTCTAATCGCTGCGGGGACTACCAGTTTCAATGTTCAAGCCTATGTACCAGAAGATAATTTGGAGCGTCATTCAACATCTACTCAGAGAATTATTGCCCAAGCCAGAACGAGTAATGAATTATTTCAACAAGCCAATGACTTGTTAGGACTTGGCGAGTATGATAATGCCCTCACTGCTTTTGACCAAGTGGTGAAAGTCAATCCACGTTCTGAGAGTGCTTGGTATTGGCGCGGCTACGCTCTGAGTAAACTGGAACGGTTTTCCGATGCCGTCACCTCGTTTAACGAAGCACTGGAAATCAAACCAGACTACGTTTTAGCCTTATACGAAAAAGGCAACGCTCTCTACAAATTGGGACGCTATCAAGAGGCGCTGACAACTTCCGAACAGGCGCTAAGGATTGATGAGGATAATGCTCAACTTTTAAGCTTGCGAGGGCTTGCCCTCCATCGTTTGAATCGTAAGGATGAGGCAATTGCTTCATTAGAAAGAGCTAGAAGAATCGAGCCAAACAACCTGGAAATTACTGGATTGCTCGCAGCTATTCAAAATTCCGGAGCATCTGTTTCTTCATCAAGAACATCCCAAGAAAGACTCGTCGCCTTGAACGGTGAAATCCGTGCTGCTGAAGAGAGACTGGCAGCGACTCAATCACAACTACGTGTCTCTGAGCAAAGCGTCCAATCCTCCAAAGCTGAGTTAGCCACTTTGCAAGAGGAAATTCGCAGGGCAACCGAGCGACTGCGTGCCTCTCAATCTCAGGAAGGTGAAGCAGAGCAAAGGGTAGTTGCTCTGCGAGCCGAGTTTGAGAGGACACAAGGACAGCTAGAAGCGTCTCGTAGAGAACTGCGAACTTCTCAAGAGAGACTGGTTGCTATTCAAGGTGAAATCAAGACGGCACAAGGACAACTGGAATCCTCTCGTGGCGAACTGCGGAGATTGGAAGAACGATTAGTCGCTGTCCGAGGTGAAATCGATACATCTGAAGAAAGGTTAGAAACCTCTAATGCCGAACTGAGGAGATTAGAACAACGGTTAGTGGCTCTTAGAGGGGAGATTAACACATCCCAAGAGAAGCTAAACGCAAACCGTGCAGAAATCAGGACATTGGAAGAAAGATTAGCGGCTGTCCGAGGAGAGATTAAAACCGCCTCTGACCAACGCAGCGCCTCCCAAAGGGAACTGCGAGCATTAGAACAACGATTGGTTGCTGTTCGAGGTGAGGTACGCACGGTTGATGCGAGACTAG
>JBFLZA010000101.1:0-17345 GCA_040756535.1 Cyanobacteriota bacterium | reverse complement strand
CGGCTCCCTCCCCTTGCTAAGGGGAGGGCTGGGGAGGGGTTCTTCCCAGATTCAGCACAGACTCAACGTACTCTCAAACAGCCATGAACGTTCTGCGCCGTCGCATCAACCCCGAAACTTTCGTCATTACCCGCAAACAACTCGCCAAATATCTAAAAACTGACCCTAGCCGAGTTTGGCGCTGGGAAAAGTGGAAGCACGTACTTTGGGTGCATATCCAAGGCATTGGCGGCTACTTCATCAGCTACCGCCAGCTAGAGCAATGGGTAGCCGCTTGCTGCACCTTAATTCGCGCCTGCCGAGACTGCAACGCACTGAACCTAGTCTGGTCAGCCATTGAGCAAGAAGCGACGAGGTACACACAAGAAGCCTTCAACCGTCTTACAGAGATTCACGCACAACGACTTGCGTATTTGCATCGCCACTCACCGAGATAGCCATGCGATCGCCTTTACCCGTACCCGAAGAGCGATCGCTCCAGATTGAGAACAGATTATCAGATGCGATCGCTATTTATCAGACGCAGCGAGGAGTGAGCGATAAAATTCGAGGCGCTGCTCTTTTTCTACCAATTTCATTAATATTCGCGACAAATCCAGATCCCCCATTGAAAAAGGAGGGAACATCATTCGGTTCAAAGTCCCCCTTTTTAAGGGGGATTTAGGGGGATCTCCAATGTGTTGAATTCTTTTTTGTAACTGGTATTAGTTGTGCCATATCCCACCACAGAGCCAGGTTTTTGTCAGACAAATTCTTTAAGCTACTTTTCATACCTGGATACCCTCTCTTGTAAGTCCTTATGAGCAGAGAAGTTGTGGATGAGCGGGACACCAACAAAAATCGTCCTTTGGGCGTGCAACGGCTTTTTCGAGCCGCCCTACTTTTGTTGACGGTACTCCTCATCATCCTGGGTATTCTCATTAGCTGGGGTTGGTTCACGATGATTCAGATGCCTGGAGAAAGCTACCGAGGGGAGTTGCCACCCTTAACCCAAAAAGAAGTGGCGCTACGGGATGCCCTGCAACGGGATGTAGAAAAGCTGGGGAGTGAAATTGGCGAACGCAACTTCCTACACTACAAGGAACTAATGGCGGCGGCTGATTTCCTAGAAGCTTCATTTGCTAAAGCTGGATATAAAGTCCAACGGCAGGGATACACCGTTGACAACCAGACCTACTACAATCTTGAAGTCGAAATCCCCGGTACTCAACGACCTGATGAGATTGTTATCATCGGCGGACACTACGACTCGGTATCTGGCAGTCCCGGTGCAAACGACAACGGCACTGGCGCTGCTGCCACTTTAGAGCTAGCGCGTTTGTTTGCTGGAAAAAAGCCTGAAAGAACCTTACGCTTTGTTGAATTTGTGAATGAGGAGCCGCCTTTTTTCTTCACCGAAGGGATGGGGAGTCTGGTTTATGCGTCTCGATGCAAACAGCGTTCTGAAAAAGTCGTTGCCATGCTCAGTCTGGAAACGATCGGGTACTATTCTGACAAAATCGGTAGCCAGCGATATCCCTTACCGCAGCTATCCTCGATCTACCCGCTTCAGGGGAATTTCATCAGCTTCATTGGCAACGTCGATTCCGGGTCACTGGTAAGGGATGTAGTTGCATCTTTCCGCCGTCATACCAAATTCCCTTCTGAGGGGACTGCTCTGCCCAACGAAATTACTGGTGTGAGTTGGTCTGACCAGTGGTCATTCTGGCAGCAGGGTTATCCCGGAATAATGGTTACGGACACCGCACCTTTCCGTTATCCCTACTATCACACCTCAAACGATACCCCCGACAAAGTTAACTACGATCGCCTAGCACGGGTAGTGGCCGGTTTGGAATATGCGATCGCTGATCTATCAGGATTGAGCCAACCAGGGGTGTGACCACGATTAGGGATTTTTAGAGGCATTTGAGATATCTGAGCAGATTCCCAAGGCTTTACAATAGTGCGCCAAATCGAAAATACCGAGAATTGAGCGGATGGAAGTGTTACAAATATGTTGATTAATAGCTAAATAGTTCAGCCAAACTCATATCTGTTAATAAATAAGCCTATAAGTATATTGTGTACAATAATAGGTTTTGAAAAACAGATAGTCCGAGGTGCTAAACACTGCATTCTGGTTCGGAAATTTAAATAATTTTTTTAATCCTTTGAGTGTTTTTTTACCTATGGAGTGCTTCTCTTGTTCTAAGTGTCGTTAATATGCGCGGTAATTCCGTTTGAAGCTTACAGAGAACCAGAATACCTCGGTTAAGTTAAAGGCATACTGGTTCCCTGTAAGGCAATTAGCGATCGCATTAAACTCAATCGGATTAAACAATCGACCCGCTAAACTTAAACGCCACCCTTTTTTAGCTCTCCCTAGGAGTACCGCTCTCTGGTGACGTGCTTAGCTCCAATAAATCCGGTGTAGCAATAAAGCCAAAGTACACTGCGATCGCGGCGCTGACTGCATGAAGCCAGACATCGTTGCCAAAGATTGGGATCAAGCCCAAAGTTGACTGGGTAGCAGGAAAAAGCCCCATTACAGTTAGCGCCCCATAGAAGAGTCCAAGGACTCCACTATAAAGACGAGAACTGTCTAACGAGGTAGATGCAAAAATGCCCAGAAGTCCTACGACGAGGTGAACAATATTATGCAAGAGATTGATGGGGAATAACCCCAGTAAGTAACCGTATCCACTTGTGAATCCAAGACCTGCTATATCAGGTGTAACCGTAGGCTCTTTCACAAAGGCTGGAATAAATCCCATTACACCACAAAGCAAAAAGAAAATGCCGATAATTAAGGCGAAGTATTGCCCTGGTTTCTTTCCTTTCATAATTAAAATTCCTTCAAATTTGAGTTCATCTTAGGCAGTATTCGCTACCCATTCGACTTTCCTAAGGAAGAGGTGTTGAATATACCCAGAGAAAGGGTTTATGTTAAGAGAATGTGTAACCTGCAGTGAATTCCACTACGGAAAATTCCAGCGAGTAATTCCTTTACCCGCCCGGATTCAAAATACCAAAGTTCAAGCTGAGTACAAAGACGGTATCTTGAATCTGACGCTGCCCAAGACTGAGGAAGAAAAGAACAAAGTTGTCAAAGTCAATTTGGAGCAAGCTGCCTAAGCTAATTGAAGCAACTTGCAGATAATACTTTATAACCTAATTCTTAAGTCCGGTTGCCTAGAAGCGACCGGGCTTTTTTGTTATAGACAACCGAACCAGCAGGACGAGAGCGGAAAAAGGGATGAGATAGAAGCTCTTTCGTAAGGATTTATGCCATGTATCGAAAACGGCAACGAGAGATGGAAATTGAGTAACTGCCCTCTGTAATAGAAAAGGATTGTGATGTCGTGTTAAGTCTATGCTAAGAAGTGCTTTAGGTTTTGCAGTTGGTTTCTTATCTTTGGTTGCCAGCGCCCAGGCGCAAGTTTTGACGCTGCCAGAGCGAACCACCGGATTGACTCCTATAGAAGGCAAGATGAAAGCTGTTGAGCAGGTGAGGGTTCCAAAAGGTATCGAAACTCGCGTTACTCTTGAGTTCACCCTACAGGGGTGTCTCGACAAACTAATGCCCTTGGTTTCCCACTATGAGGTGCAAGGTCGCCGCGCCACGATTTATGTCACGGCGCTGAACGCACACAACGAGAAATCTGCCGTAGTGCGATGTATCGCGATACCACAGGCTTCTGCCCAAGTAAGCGTTCCCGGCGCGTTTGCGGGCAAACAAATTCGCGTAGTGTTCATGGGGCAACCTCCTCAGCAAAATGCCTCATCAGCGCCCCGCCGCTCTTCCGATGAAAAATAACAGGTTCTAGCCTTGATAGTGGTACAGCTCTTGTGGAACGGGCCGGAAAGCCCGTTTAAATATGCGACAGCTTATTACAGATACAATCCACTGGCCATAAAAGCATCCAAACTTGGCACTTTTACCCAGTTGGCAGTTTCATGGGATTGATGGGTTAAATCCATCAATAGTTGAGAATACACCCCTTCCCGGAGCGAGGGGGGTATAACCTGCCCTGCATCAATACCTCGCACCCACTGGTCAACTACCCCGATAAACGGTGCTAGACGACCATCACCATCAGTGTAGTCTTGAGGAAACGCAAGGCGTTTAGGAATTTCTACCTCAGTGAGGGGTTTACCGGCTGGTGCTGCCAACAGGCGAAATCCATGCACATAATCTTTCTGATTCTCACTGCCCAAGACTAAGGTACCGCGATCGCCATACACTTCGACAAAGTGCCCCCGTCCCTGATACGCCACTGAACTAATACAAAGCTGACACGGGGTGCCATCCTCCAATTCCAGCATCACCAGACAAGTGTCATCCGCATCCACTGGCTTGAGTTTACCCCCCTCTTTGGGGTCAGGTCGTTCGGGAATGGCCGTACTCAGTTTGCCACACAACCACCGCACTGGCCCAAACAACCAATCAATGTAATCAAAAGCGTGAGACCCTACAGCCCCCAACGCTCCCCCACCCTTGTCTTTCTGAGCATACCAGTTCCAAGGACGCGAGGCATCGGCACGGCTAGAGACTAACCAGTCAATTTTGATCAAACGCTTGGAACCCACATAGCCCTCTGCCAAATATTCTGCCAACAGTTGCCATGCGGGTACGAAGCGAAATTCAAAATCCATCATCGCCACAACTCCCTCTGCTGAGGCAAGTTGATAAAGTTCCCGTGCTTGGAGTGCGGTAAGCGTCATCGGTTTTTCAAGTAATAGATGCTTCCCCGCTTGCAGGACACTTTTTGCCATTTCATAGTGTAGAAACGGCGGTGTTGAGATACTGACAGCCGCGACATCGGGTAAGGCTAGGATATCTTCGAGGCGATCGCAAGCATGAGAAATATTATGAGATTGTGCGATCGCTTTTGCCTGATCTAAGTCACGGTGATAAACTGCTGTAACTTGAGTCCGAGGGTGTTCTTGAAACCCAGGAATGTGAATTTTCTGCCCAAACCCGGTACCAATTACGGCTACACCAATCGTCGGCATCTGCGTAGCTGCACTTTGCTGGGAAATTTCAGCCGGTGAAGAAGACATCATCGCTCTCTAACTCGACATATGAGTAACGGGAAGACTTGCTGTTTTGTGTTTAGATTGAAGTCATCATGACCCCAATCCCATCAATCCAGCCCATTAGCAAGAATACGCCAAGCCATCCCAACACCATCAAGGTGAAATTATCTTTTTTTCACCTGTTCCACCCATTCAATCACTTGTTTGCCCAGCCGCACGTTATTGAGTCGGTCAATTTCACGGATGCCGGTAGGACTGGTGACATTAACTTCCGTCAGATAGCCACCGATGACATCAATACCGACAAAGTATAAGCCATCCTGTTGCAGCAGGGGGCCAACACTAGCGCAAATTTTTTGGTCTTCGGGTGTAATCTCCGTAGCCGCGACTCTACCACCGACGGCCATGTTACCGCGAAATTCTTTCCCTGTGGGGATGCGGTTGACTGCCCCAATGGGTTGGCCTTCTAGCAAGATAATCCGTTTATCTCCCTCTTTAGCAGCAGGAAGGTAAGCTTGCACCATGACTGGCTCGCGACCCTGTTGAGTGCTAATTTCGATGAGGGAGTTAAAATTGCGATCATCGGGTTCCAGAAACAGAATCCCTTCACCCGCTTTGCCGCCCAAGGGTTTGAGAACCGCAGCGCCTTTTTCCTCAACGAATTTCAGAATAACTTTCTTATCCTGGCTAACAATGGTTTCTGGAATTACGTCCTTAAACCGCAAGGCGTACATTTTTTCATTCGCCTTTCGTATCCCGTCGGGTGCATTAATGACCAGAGTTTTGTCGGGATTAATGTAGTCCAGGATGTAGGTAGCATAGAGGTAAGGAACGGTCACGGGTGGGTCTGTCCTCATAAAGACAGCATCCATTTCCTCCAAGGGTCGCAATGAAGCGCCACTAGACACGTACCAGTTTTCACTAACGACCCAGCGCCCCTCCACCAGTTCAACTGGCGTCAGCTTTACCTCCTCCAAGAGCGCCCATGCCTGACTATTCACAACACTCAGCTTTTGAGCCTGAGTCACCCATACTTCGTGACCTAACGCTTGTGCTGCTTCCATCATAGCCACACTGCTATCATGACCGGGGTCGAGCTTCGAGAGCGGGTCAACGATAAACGCAAATTTCACACCAGAAATCCTTTTACTCGTCAGACAAACGCACAGGGCTTTTTTTCAAAATCTTCTCCTCAAATCGGAGGAGCGAGAGTTGAGAGAGTCAGGGAAGAGAGATTTTTCTCCTTTATTTCAGTGCGCCATGCAAAGGCTACCATGTTTTGAGATAACTCTCCCCCTGTTTATCTCTCCTTTAACAGATGTGTTACCAAAGGATTTCAGTTAAACACCTCAAGGTGTTACGCCTTCCTGTAACAGGAGATCTAATTTCCCCTGAGCTTCTAGAGCATAAAGATCGTCACAACCACCAATGTGTCGGTTGTTAATAAAAATCTGCGGCAAAGAACGGCGTCCCTTAGCCCGCTCGGTCATCTTTGCTCGTGCCACCTCATCCCCATCAATACAGTATTCGGTAAAGTTAACTCCTTTTTTCTCCAACAGGTCTTTGGCGCGGATACAAAAGGGGCACCAAGTCCAAGTGTAAATTTCTACGTTGGGTTCCATTATGTCCTCAAAAATTCTTTAATATTTCTTAAATTTTAGCTAAACTACAGGAAGGCTCTACGCTCTTAAATCGGGCAGTACTGGGAAAGGAAAATGACGTAGGAACGTTTTTTTCAAAAAAACATCTACTTAATAGATGGGAAGCTTTGTTGATCAAGAGCAAGCGGTGGCACCACGCGACTTGTTAGTGCGGAAGTTGTTGCGCTTCTATCAGGGCGTCTCGGTAATGGAATCAGCAAGACCCCGACTTCCCCCGCTTTTGGGGTTAATCAAGGTACAGGAGCAATCTTTGCAATACCTAGTAAGCTATTTACGCCTCATCTGACTATTATTTATTGTATAGGCATATACTTCCCAAAGAGCGCGATCGCTCCTTAGTAATTTCTCTGGTCGCATCTTCTCAAAACAATTTTCAGGGTCGCCAATCTATTAACTTCCCTCACTGCACTAGACAGCCAGACCCTATGGAGAGGAAAAGCCTATTGCTCTAGCCAAAACAGTACTCTTGATCTGTTGGGATGGGTTAAATTACTTAGCCGTTAATACCAATTGGAGCTTTGTCCTTGCTTGCGAGACTCTCTCTATGCAAAGTGATCAAAATCACATGGTTTTGTTGCATAACCAGCAGGACATTAATGGCTTAAAACTGCTAATCTTTGGACAATGATAGGTGTAACGAGAATCCTGCTCTTGCTTGCGGTATGTTTCTCGAAAGGGATTGACATAAACTGCAAAATGGCGACAGGAACCCCTACTAGCCTAAGATGGTTAATATCCCCCCTAGGGGGATGTTCCGGGAGATAACTCAGTTGCTGTGTACAATTACCCTTTCGGAGTCAATAGGAATATCCCAAGAAAAGACACTGCTTATCTGCGAGGGTGGAACTTTCTCGTTGCTTGGCTGTTTTTAACGTTTATGGCGAGTAAATGGCAATATTACGCCCAAAAGCCCTTATTTCTCCCATTAATACTTGCTAATACCGCCAATGGAGTTTGAGCGTACCCAGAATCCCTGACTTCGGCGCTTTGGCTCAACTGAATTAACCCGCTAAACCTTACTGATGGACTGTCTTAAGAAGCCTGCAAGGAAAAACTATGTCTAGAACGCACAACTTATTCACAATTCAGTTTTGGGGCGTCAGAGGAAGTATTGCCTGTCCAGGGCCGGAGACTGTCCGTTATGGAGGCAATACACCTTGCATCGAAATGCGAGTCGGTGGAAAACGCTTGATTTTTGATGGAGGCACTGGGTTACGCGTCTTAGGACAGTCACTGCTGTCGCAAATGCCAGTGGAAGCTTATATGTTTTTCACTCACTCTCATTGGGATCATATTCAGGGAGTTCCGTTCTTCGTTCCTGCTTTTATTCCGGGAAATTGTTTCCATATTTATGGAGTACCTGCACCCAACGGTTCCACGATTGAAAGGCGGCTGACGGAGCAGATGCTTCATCCCAATTTTCCGGTTCCCATGCAAGTGATGAAAGCCGATTTGAGGTTCAATGACCTGGAAATCGGACACAAGATTGAGATTGACGATATTACGATTGAGAATGCTTTATTAAACCATCCTGGTGAAGCGATCGGTTACCGCGTCAATTGGCAAGGCTATTCGGCTGCCTACATTACTGACACAGAACACTATGCAGAAGGTTTCGATCAAAATGTTCTCCGGCTGGCGCGTAATGTTGACGTCATGATTTACGACGCTACCTACACCGACGAGGAGTACCACTCTCAAGCGTCAAGTAAGGTGGGTTGGGGGCATTCAACTTGGCAAGAAGCAATAAAAGTTGCCAAAGCTGCCAACGCGAAAAAGTTGGTTATTTTTCATCATGACCCGCTGCACAATGATGATTTCCTCGATCACGTCGGGGAACTAGCGGCTCAGCATTTCCCTGAAACCTATATGGCTCGTGAAGGTCAAACTATTCAGTTAGTGGAAGCCCCTATATCCGAGCAGGTCGCCTTTCAAGAGGCAAAGGTTAGCGTTTGAGATACTGAGCAAGCGATCGCTTGCATGACAAACGTTAAGCCTCAGAGCTTTCAGTATTTGTAGCCTGATAATAGCCCACAACAGCTTTCAAAGTAAAGTTTGCCGGGAAACGGCTAGCCACCAACTCATTAATGTGTCAGAATGTGAAGCGTGTGGGTAACTTCGTCTTTAACTACTGCTTTAACTCCAACCGCTATTGCCCTAGGGAACTTTGACGGCGTCCACCGAGGGCATCAGCAGGTTATTCGGCCAATTTTGCAAAATACTGAAGCTTCTCAGTCTATTGCCGTAACGCCGCCGGTAGTAGATAGCCAGGGTCGGATGGAAGCTTTAAGAGGGTCAGATCTAGAAAATGGTGAGCGTCCACGGTGCGGAAGGCGCATCTATGGTACAGTTGCGACATTTAATCCTCATCCGCGTGAATTTTTTTCTGGGAAAAGCTGGAAATTGCTAACTCCGTATGCCGAAAAGATTCAACAGTTGAGTTTGCTGGGTGTCGAACAACTGCTACTCCTACCCTTTGATCAAGAACTCGCTTCATTGAGTCCGCAGGATTTTGTCGAAAAGATTTTGGTACAGCAGTTGCAAGCGACCCATGTGAGTGTGGGGCAAGATTTTCACTTTGGATATCGACGCTCTGGAACGGCAACCGATTTGCAAGCTATAGCATCTTCCTATGGCATTGAGGTCTCGATTGTGTCATTACAAATGTGCCAGGGAGAGCGCATTAGTAGCTCGCTGATTCGTCAAGCGTTACAAGAAGGCGATATTCGTCAAGCCAACCTGCGACTAGGACGCCCGTATACCATTACAGGGGTCGTGGTGAAAGGGCAACAACTAGGCAGAACCATTGGTTTTCCCACGGCTAACCTACAGTTGCCTTCTGAAAAATTTTTGCCAAGGCACGGCGTCTACTGCGTGCGAGTCCATAGTCCTTCTCTACCCTCGCTAGCGTCTTCCCACGCCGCAGTTATGAATATCGGGCAACGTCCCACCGTCAATGGTATCAATGTAACCGTTGAAGTTCATCTGTTAGATTGGTCTGGAGATTTATACGGTGAGACTTTAACGGTCAGTTTGGAGGAGTTTTTGCGACCGGAACAAAAATTCGCCTCTTTAGACGAACTCAAGACCCAAATTCAGACAGACTGTGAAGCTGCTAGAGCTATTCTGGGACATGGGGCATAGAAATAGGAAATGGGGGAAATCTACCAGCCATGAGACAACGGGTTGAACAGCTGATAGAAAACTTAGGTCGTACCATTGTTGGCAAAACGGATACGATTCGTTTGGTTCTCGTGGCACTCATTGGTGGGGGTCATACTCTTTTAGAAGATGTTCCTGGCGTTGGTAAAACGCTCCTGGCTAAATCTCTAGCACGTTCTATTGATGGACGGTTTCAGAGGATTCAATGCACTCCTGACCTTCTGCCCACGGATATCACCGGAACGAATATTTGGAATCAGCGCACGGGTGAGTTTGAATTTCTACCGGGGCCAGTATTTGCCAATATTCTACTAGCCGATGAAATTAATCGGGCAACTCCTCGCACCCAGTCTGCCTTGTTGGAGGTAATGGAGGAGCAGCAGGTTACTGTAGATGGGGTTTCTCGTCCCGTACCTAAGCCATTTTTTGTTATTGCTACCCAAAACCCCATTGAGTATCAGGGTACCTTCCCATTGCCAGAGGCACAAATGGACCGCTTTATGCTGTCTTTGAGCTTGGGCTATCCCAGTGAGGAAGAAGAACTCCAAATGCTGCAACGCCATCAGGAGGGCTTGAGAGTTTCGGAGTTAAGTCCCTGTATCTCTACACAAGATATTTTGGAGTTACGGAATCATTGCTATCAAATCAAGGTAGAGCGGTCTTTACAAGAGTACATCATCAACTTGGTTAGAGCGTCTCGTGAATCGGAAGAAGTGATGTTGGGGGTGAGTCCTCGCGGTGCCGTTGCCTTGCAGCGAACGGTTCAGGCCCTGGCTTTTCTTGAGGGTCGAGACTATGCTATTCCTGATGATGTCAAGTTCCTGGCACCTTATGTGCTTGCCCATCGTCTGATTCCAGCAGGCGGGCGTCGAGCGAAGCCAATTGTTGAGCAGTTGCTGCGATCGGTGCCGATTTCTTAGGATTGTCTTCTTTAGTATGTCAGAGCGCATGAGGTCAAAAATTCGGCGGCGCAAACAAAAGCGATCGCCTATCATTTTGTTGGTGTTACTTTTTGTCTGGAGTATTTGTCTAGGATGGGGAATAGCCGTTATCCTAGGGCAATCAACGCCGTCCCTTGCGCTTGAAGGCACTGCGACAAAAGACTTCATTGCTCAAGCAACCTCCGAAGAGGTAGGTACAGTAGACCCCGTTAACTCCCGTTACCAGCTAGGGAAAGAACTGTACTTAGAAAACTGTGCTAGCTGTCATGTTCCTCTGCCACCAGAGGTTTTGCCTAGCGAAACTTGGCGTCGGCTGCTTCAAGAGCCACAACAGCATTTTGGTGTACAGCTAAAGCCAATGATTGGGCCTTCGCTCATCCTGATGTGGGACTACATTCGAGCGTACTCCCGTCCAGAAAAAGAAGGTAAACCTCTGCCCTATCGGATTTCAGAATCGCCTTATTTCAAAGCCCTGCATCCACGAGTAAAGTTTCCTCAAACAGTAAAGCCAGCTAGCTGCGTCACCTGTCACCCTGCTGCACCTGAATTTAACTACCGCCGTCTCACCCCAGAGTGGGAAAATTCTCCTTAACCTGAAGAGTGCTGACTTAAACAAGAATACTTTGTAGGGTGCGTTACGTTTCACTAACGCACCTCTATAATCATTATTTGACTATTAGACCTGTCTTGACAGCCTACTTTCATCCAAGGTTCGTGAGCGATACGCTCATGGTCGTCTCTTGCAAAAATACAAAGCACCCCACCCCAACCCTCCCCTTGATTTCAGGGAGGGAGTTAGTTTCCCCCCTTGATAAGGGGGGGACTAAGGGGGTAAATTCGACTTTTGCAAGAAGTCTATTACATAGGTGGCTTTGGTACTTTGTAACACGCTCTACTAATTTAAGATTCTTTTTAGAAAATAACTCTAAAAGCTCAGGAAAATGGCTAATGCCTGATTGCCTCCGTAGAGAAGCTGTTACTCCCTTGGGAGAACTGTTCAATATCATCTGTAAATGAATTAAAAATCTTACTGAGGTTTACGAAAAAGATAAACTTTAGTTAGATGTTGATGATTATAATCCTGTGATCATACTATTGATTAAAACTTGATACATCACACAAAAAGAGAGGAACGTAAATATGAAATATACGTTTGAACTCTTAGGGATATCTCCTGTCCTGGACTTTTTTAATCATCAACAGCAGTTCCTTCAGAAGACACCCCCATTGGGCATAGAATACTTGGGAAGCCATCAATGCACACTCGATGCTTTCCTTGAATCGGTCGAGACTGTTCCCCCCAAGCGAGGTTGGGCTATGGATGAGGTTGTGAACACTGTGATTCAATTTTGGATAAATAACTCGGAACCTATTCGGTATTGGAAAGCACGGTTAGACGATGCAGGTCATGGTAACGTGCTGGTCGCCAGAGTTGCCGACCTTAGGTCATTAAAAGCTGAACTGGATTCACTTTTGGATAAAAATCTTTAAGTCCAAAGTTAAAATTCAGGAAAAGAAGCCAACACGATTGACTCGGAGACTTCCAAAAAAATATCCAACAACCTATGAGTGGGGTGGGCAGGAAAGCCCGGCCCCAACCATTAGCTGCTTGTGTCGCCTGCTCCATAAAATTGGGTAACTTATTTTTGGGAAATCCTCAGAAAACTGATTCGGAGATGTCAGGATTTCATCCTGATTTCATTCTGGTGTGAAATCTTGGAACAATAGAAGTGCTTTTTAGTCGCTCTATAGAGCTTACAGGTTTGATCAGCAACGACTAAGCACCAAGTATCCGCCTTGACTCTCCAGTTGACTGGATAGTTAATAATGAGAGAAAACGACCACCTAATCAAAAGTCTATGCAACCTATTTCAGTGAGAACTGGCTTTTTGGCCTTGACCCTTGTGGTAAGTACTTTAGCCGGTGGGGTGCTTACAGCCTGTTCTAATCCCCCCCAAAGTGGCTCTACATCTTCCCAAAACCAAGAGCAAGCCCAAAATACCTCTGGTGGGAAGCAGGAGATGATGCATGGGGGCGACATGAATCATGGCAGTGGTATGAACCATGACATGTCTATGGATTTAGGGCCGGCTGATGCTGACTATGATTTGCGATTCGTCGATGCGATGATTCCGCACCATCAAGGTGCTGTGGAGATGGCTCAAGAGGTGCTAGAAAAATCCCAGCGCCCTGAGATGAAAAAGCTGGCAAAAGACATTATAGCTGCTCAGAATCGCGAAATCGAGCAGATGAAACAGTGGCGAAAAGCTTGGTATCCAAAAGCCGACAGCAAGCCAATGGCTTGGCACGCTCAGATGGGTCATATGATGGAGATGTCTCCTGAACAAATACAAGCCATGATGATGAAGGGTGATTTAGGCGCGGGTGATGCCGAGTTTGACTTGCGCTTCCTCAATGCGATGATTCCTCACCATGAAGGGGCGCTCGTCATGGCTACAGATGTGCAGAGTAAGTCCAAGCGCCCTGAAATGAAGCAATTGGCTCAAGAAATTCTGAGTTCACAACAAAAGGAAATTGAGCAAATGAAGCAGTGGCGACAAGCTTGGTACAAGCAATAATCAGCAAAGAGCAGAAGTATTAAGCTATCGCTCGTTAAATTTGCACAGATGCTCGTGAAGTTTGTCATTAGTCATTAGTCCTTGGTCAGTAGTTGAAAGTCTGATAGAGTCTAGATTTCACGCTTTGACTAGTGACTAATAACTAATGACGAGAATGATTCCCTAGAGCTGCAAGTTTATTTGCACAAGCTAGATTCGTTTTTTTCATGAGAGTCAAATAAACGCTTACTCAATCGACTTCCATCAAAAAAGTTGGATTTCATCCTGATTTCATTTGTAAAAGAGAAAATAAAATTTACAGAGGAATTTTAGGACTTGAACCCATGAAAAAAGTTTCTGTAATTATTCCGGTTTACGGGGTTGAGCGATACATCGCTGCTACTATTCGCTCTGTTCTTGAACAAACCTATCAAAATTTTGAGCTTCTGCTCATTGATGATGGTTCACCTGACAAAAGCATAGAAATTTGCCAGCAATATCAAGACTCTAGAATTAAAATTATTCGTCAGGAGAATCAAGGAGTATCTAGGGCGAGGAACACGGGAATTAACTCTGCTCAAGGAGACTATTTAGCATTTTTAGATGGAGATGACCTCTGGTTGCCAGAAAAGTTGGAAAAGCACGTCAGGCATTTAGAAGCATCACCGAATGTGGGAGTCAGTTTTAGCTATTCAGCTTTCATCGACGAGACAGGAGTTCCTTTAGGTATCTATCAGACGGCAAAGACACAGAAAATTACTCCTACCTACATTCCTCGTCGCAATCCAGTGGGAAATGGCTCAACCCCAGTGATTCGACGGGAGGTTTTTGATGCGATCGCATATCAAGATACGATTGATGGTGTGGTGGAAAAATCCTATTTCGATCGGCAGTTCCACAACATGGAAGACGTTGAATGTTGGCTACGTATTGCTATTCAAACGAACTGGCAAATAGAGGGAATTCCTGAAGCCCTGACGTTATATCGGGTTCACTCAAGAGGGCATTCCGCTAATCTGCTCAACCACATGAAATCTGTAGAACGGGTGATTGAGAAAACGCGCTCTTATGCTCCAGAAATCATGCGAAAGTGCGAGAACCCAACCCGTGCCTATCAGCTTCGGTATTTAGCTCGGCGGGCAGTAAGTTTGAGAGAAGGCTCAATGGCGGCAGATTTATTTCACAAGTCTTTATCTGCCTACTGGCGTATTTTGCTAGAAGAGCCACGCCGTACACTATTAACGGGTGCAGCGGCTTATCTACTCTGGCTCTTACCCAAGTCTTTTTACAATCAGCTTGAATCTTTAGGTTTGAAAATAACAGGGACTCGTCAAAAGCGCCGGATTCAAATGGAGCAATTAGCATAAGTAGTCATTCATAAACCGCGTACACCAATAACGCCTGAAAATCTTTCTCCCCTGCTCCCCCGCTCCCCTGCTATTTTCAAGTCAATTTAGGTTTCTGGGTGCGCTGAATGAGTAGTAGTTGAGTGGCTGGCAATCTCCCTTATAGAGACAGTGCGCTGATTTCATCCTGATTTCATTCTCGTATGAAATACTGATCGGAAAGTGCAGATTCAAAACCACTGCTCGTGAAACGGATCGGAACTCTCTTTGGTGAGTGACTTGCGTATACGAGATACAAATATCTGGGTCAAATGTTTTCTTCAAGCCGCTACTTAAATTCCCTCGGTACTTCTTAAGGACATTCAATCATGCGTCCCTCTGACCGTTCCCTATTCTTTACACCCCTATCTTATGGGTCTGGAACACTCTTGAGCCTTCTGGTACTAATGGCTCCAGCCGTTGTTCTAGCTCATGCCGGACATGGAGATGAGTTTCATCAGGAAAGCACAACGACACAGCCTACTGATGCTATCCAGGTTGATGCTCAAACCTCTGAACGGTTGGGAATTAAGGTAGAGTCGGTTAAACGGCAGCAGCTAGCGATTGGTATCAAAACCACCGGTCAGATCGAAACTTTACCGAGCAAGAAAGTAGAAGTAACTGCGCCGATTCCAGGGAAAGTAGTTGAACTGTTGGTGGAACCCGGTGCATCGGTGAAAGCGGGCCAACCCGTTGCCGTTTTAGCTGCACCCGATTTAGTAGAATTGCGCGTTAACTCCCAGGAAAAACGAGCCGAAGCCAAGGCGGATTTGCAGCAAGCTCAGGCGGATTTAAAGTTAGCCGAAGAAAACCTGGAACGCCAGCGTCAAATTGCAACGGCTGAAATCGCACAAGCTCGCACTGAAGTAGAGGTATCTCAAGAAAAGTACGATCGCGATCGCGAATTGGCAAGTGCAGGAGCGCTCCCTCGTCGTCAGATGCTAGAATCGCAAGCTCACCTAAGAGCAGGTGAGGCTCAATTGACTAAAGCCATGAGCAGTCGGGAAGTGTTGGAAGCCGAGAACCAACTCAAACGTGCTCAAGCTGCTGTGGAGGTAGCGCAGTCTCGTCTTCGTCTGAGTGATACTGCCTATCAAACTCGCTTGCAACAACTGGGCACAGCTGCCAATGATAAAGGATTGGTGACAGTAACGGCTCCCATTTCTGGTACAGTTAGCGATCGCGAAGTTACCCTCGGTCAAGCTTTCGAGGACGCAGGTGGCAAGCTGATGACGATTGTGAATGACTCTCGCGTTTATGCCACCGCGAATATTTATGAAAAAGATTTAGATAAGGTCAAGATGGGGCAACGGGTGAGTGTGAAGGTCGCGAACTTGCCTAATCGCACGTTTCAAGGGCGGATTACCTTGATTGGCTCAGTGGTAGAAGGGGACACGCGGGTTGTACCAGTGAAAGCTGAATTAAATAACTCTGGCGGACAACTCAAGCCTGGAATGTTCGCGGAACTAGAGGTATTGACAAATCGCACATCAAATGCAATATTATCAATTCCTAATTCAGCTGTAGTTGATGCCAATGGCAAGAAACTGGTGTATGTGCAAAATGGGAATGCATTTCAACCTGTTGAAGTTACGTTAGGTCAAACGTCGGGGGATACGGTTGAAGTAAAGATGGGTTTATTTGAAGACGATTTAATCGTGACTCAGCGTGCACCTCAACTTTACGCCCAATCATTGCGGGGGGGAAGCGCACAAGGAAAAAGCCAAAAGGCAACAGGCGATAGTCACCATGAAGAATCCTCAATCCAAAATCCAAAATCCAAAATCCAAAATCCTGTGCCTTGGTGGTTGGTGGGAACTACAGGAGGAATTGCGATCGCAGCAGGTTCCTTCTGGTTGGGGCGTCGCAGCAAGCCGTCAGATGAAAAAATCGCCTATCAAACCAGCAACGGTTCTCAATCTGCCAATGGTTCAGCTAAGTTACCAGAATCTTACATGGGGAAGTTTTGTGAATTGCCTGTGTTAGCGGAAAGCGATCGCCATCACTCTGAAAACAACCACCATCATTAATTGCTCACCTCTTGCTGCTCCAACCAAGCGACTAAATCAGCCACTTCCGAAAAATCTAATAGCGCTATACTCAACGCTTCTAACTGCTCAGTAGATAATCTCTGAATCTGCTCAATTAGTAATGAGTCAACTTCGCCCAGCCGTTGAGTGAGTTGGCGTAAAATCAAAGCTATCTCTACTTCCCGTCTCTCCTGTTGGGCGAACCAAGCCATTAAATCAGCCGCGTTGGAAAAATCCAACAGTGCCTCTGCCAATTCTTCTAACTGCTTGGTGGATAACTCTCGAATCTGTTCTTGCAGTATCGGGTCAATCTCACCAACGCGCCGCTTAAGAAAGCGCAGAATCACAGCTACCTCTCCTTCCTGCTTTCCTTCCCTCCTTCCCTGTTGTAATCCCTGTTGCAAGATGTCTTGATAAATAACAGACTCGCGCATAATTTCCTCCCGAAAAAACTGGCGAAGTGAAGTACTCAGGCTTGCTTCGCTGAAGCCTGAGCTTCAAAAGCAAAACCTTCGCTTCCTGTCTCGTTTGCCGTTGCCACGTTGGGGACTCTTGCGAGTTCGGAACTAAATCCGATGATGGTCTT
>JBFLZA010000100.1:0-17363 GCA_040756535.1 Cyanobacteriota bacterium | reverse complement strand
TGGGGATTTGCTAAGGGAACCAACAAACGTCCTTTCCCTAACGCCGGAGCACGAGTTTGATACACTACATAGGAAGGTTCCGGACGAGGGCCAATTTGGTCAGTGTCACCACTCAACTTATCGGCTTCGGCGCGAATAATATCTGCGCGAGTGATAATTCCCACCAGCTTGCGACCTTCCGTAACGGGCAAGCGGCTGAGTTGATAACGGTTCAGTAGAAACAAAACCTCGCTCAACGAGTAGTCCGGTTTAACGGTTATCGGTTGAGGCGTCATGATTTGGGCAAGGGGAGTATCCCCAGGCAGTTGCCGTTGGGTGGCATTAGCAATATCAGTTTGAGTGATGATACCCACCAACCCACCGTTATCAACGACCGGAAAGCCGCGATGATGGGAGCGAGAAAAAGCCTGAACCGATTCATCCAATGTTATTTGACTCGCTAGGGTTTCGACCCGGCGCTGCATTAGGTTAGCGGCCATCAACCCAACTAACGACTGCTTCTCATCCGTTTGTGTGGGTAAGATGTAGCCTTTCTTTTCCAACAGGCGCTGATAAAGCGACCCTTTAGTGAACTTATCGGCAATAAGGTAAGAAATTCCACAGCTAATCATTAAAGGCAGCACGAGATTGAAATCGGTTGTCATCTCAAACACGATGACAATTGCCGTAAGGGGTACCTTGGAGACGGCACTAAAAAAAGCTCCCATGCCTGTCAGCGCATAGGTAGTTGGCAACCCCAATCCCAGTAACTGAAACTCCCCGACTCCTATTAAGTAGCCAAGGGCAGCACCCAAGACGAGGGAGGGGTGAAACAAGCCTCCGGGGGCTCCGGAACCATAGGAAATTAGGGTCAAAAAAAAGTAAGCAACGAAGGCAACGCCTGTAAATTGCCAACTGGCATTTCCTGTAATGAGTAACTCTCTCAAACCACTGTTGTTTCGGAACTCATCCGGTAGTAGAGCAACTACGCACCCACAAATCATTCCCGCTAAACCGATTTTTATGGGTAAGCTTTGGTTGAAACGCTGATAGAGGGTAAGACTCATTAGAAGTCCCTGATTAAACAATGCACCCAGCAACCCAGCCGAAACACCCAACAATAAATAGAAGGGAATCTCCGGTGCTGTGAAGCCGTTGGTATGTTCAGTGAGTTGCAAGTTGAGATCCAGACTGCGCCCACCTAACAGTCGCGAAATAACCGCACCAATAAAGGAGGCAAGGATTGCTGTAGATAATGTCAGATTCGATAAATCGCGAAGCAGTTCTTCGATGATAAAAAGAATACCGGCAAGGGGCGCATTAAAACCTGCTGCTAACCCAGCACCAGCACCAGCAGCAATGATCTGACGCCGATGATCGGGGGAAGTGGGCACCCAATGGCTCAATTGAGCCGCTAAAGCTGCCCCGATGTGTACGGTTGGGCCTTGCCGTCCCAATGTCAGTCCAGCCGACATCGCCAGAATACTGGTTACCAACTTAACGATCGCAACTCGTATATTCAGGACGATGGGAAACTGAGCTAATGCGCCCTTGATTTGAGGAACGCCACTCCCGGTTGCATCGGGTTCTAGATACTCAATCAGAAAGCCACAAAGAAGTCCTAAGGAGAGTCCAATGCCAGGTAATACCAGACCGGGAAGTAGCTGGTTAGAGGCTTGAATCCGCAGCGACCCAAACCAGTTGATACTTTGTTTGAGTAAAACGGCGGATAGTCCCGATACCACACCAATCAGACAGGCTTCTGCGATTGCCAGCCGTCGTCTAGGCAATAGCCACTGGCGCAAGCGGCGGGGAACGAATACAAGCGGCGTTGCCATTGGCAGTTAGTGGTTAATCATTAGTAGTTCTGGTTCTACCGTAGTTTTTCCGGCAATAACTAGCCACTAGGCACGAATAACATTTTCCTTTAAAACTCTCTTAGTTACGAATTATCAATTACGAATTACGAATTTTTAATTAGACCCATTAAAGAAACCAACGACTTTAAATCAGGTACTTCCACATCTGGCGTAGCACTTGCTGGAACAGTTGCCCCAAAACCTGCTTTGCCTTTTCGACGGTTTACCCAGACGGCTGTTATTCCCAAAGCTTTCGCTGGAACCATGTCGTGATAAAGGCTTTGGGCAATATGTAACAGTTTTTCGGGTGCTATACTCATACGCTGAATTGCCACTTCAAAATTCTGAGTCGATGGCTTATAGGATTTGACTTGTTCTGCTGTAATTACCCAATCCCAGTCAATTTTTAGCTTTTGGGCAGTATAGGCAAATAAATCATCATCTATATTAGAAATAATCGTTAGTTTGTATCGTTTCTTCAATGCCTGTAAAGCTCCAACCGTATCGGGAAATGGTTCCCAATATTTTATTGATTCTGCAAGAGAAGTTAATTCTAATTCACTCGGTTTCACATTCAGGCTTGCACAAAAGTCTTGTACAACTCTTTTAAGAACTTCTCTATACTTAAGATATTCTCCTGCTTGATACTTTGATTCGAGCTGCGCGTAAAGTTCAAGAATTTGTGCATCATTCAGACTAATACTATGGTTTGATAAAATAGTCTTTAATGCGGTTGAAATTCCCGTTTCCCAATCAATGAGAGTTCCATAACAATCAAAACTTAAGACTTCAAATTGTTGAAAATTAACCATGTTGTGTTACAGAAATTGAGCAAGAAAGCCCACGACCTTTAGGCGTGGGATGAATTGCAGGAAAATGGGAACTGCCGTCTTTCTTTAACGCGATCAGGTCAGTCTAACTTCTACCTGTGGTAGAAATTCCCTCCACAATTAAAGATGGCGTGTAGCAAGGGCCATTCCAGTCGGCGTCGCCCCCCAGTGCTACCAGTTGCTTGAGCACAGTGTAGACATTACCCGCAATCATAGTATCTTTAACACGACCCGTAATCTGTCCCTTCTCAACTCGGTAGCCTAGTTCAACATTGACGGAAAAGTCCCCACTAATTCCAGCACCTCCCCCTAGCAATTGATCGACAACTAGCCCCTGATCCAATTGTGAGATTAAGTCACACAGCGACCCTGTTCCAGGTTGAATGAGCAAGTTAACTAAACCTGGAGTTGGGTAACTACCCATACCTGGGCGAAATCCGTTGCCCGTGGTGCCGAACCCTAGCAATCTTCCCGTTGTGCGATCGCAATAAAACTGCTGCAAGCACCCTTCTCGGATTAATAACAGCTGCTGAGTGGCAGTCCCTTCATCATCAAAGGGGCAACTGTAGGGACCGATATCGGGTTGCTGTGAAAGAGAGAGGGTGTCTGACATCACCAATTCCCCCAAGCGATCGCTCCAAGGAGACGATTTTTCTAGTACTTGTTTGCCATTGAACGCTGCCTGAACCGTATCCCAGAGTAAGTCTGCGGCTTTAGCCGTCAACAAAATCGGTACGCGACTTCTTGGTGGAGAGACGTTTTCTTTTGCCCAGTTCAAGCGTTGTAAAATGCTTTGAACCACTTTATCTGGGTCAAGCGTCCCCCGTTCGGTTTGACCATCGGCAACGCTCAAAAAATCATCCCCGCGCACCCATTCTGCCATCAAAAAACAGCTCAGGGTAGTATCAGTGTATGAGCAATCTAAGCCGTTAGAGTTGACTAAACGGGTTGTTTCTGCTTCGCATTCCAACTCTGCTGTACACAGGACATCAGGGTAAGCATCACGAATCATCGTGATCGCTTCTCTACCCATTGTCACCAGTTGTTCCACCGGTACCGCCTCTCCCAAGTCAGGATAGCAATCCGTTCGAGCTTCGGCTAGTTCCACAGGTTCCGGTTCGTTGAGATGAGTCATAGCGATCGCCCGATTGACAAGTGCTTGAGGTTCCACCGGGCCATAAGCAACCGCCAGCCCCGGACACCCATCTCGCCACAACCTTAAGGCAATCCCTTCCGCTTGACTGCTTTCCAGTTGCTTGAGGCGATTGGCTTCAAAAAAGACAGGCCTTGACAGCGATCGCGACTGATAGACTTCTGCGTGCTGTGCGCCTAATCGAGCAGCAAGCTCTAATAGCTGCTCAGCGTGCAGCGATGAAGGCAAATCGTGAGGAGCCATAATCAATACCTTGTTGTCATTTATCAGTTGTCAGTCATCAGCCGTCAGTTGCTCTCCCCCTGATTAAGGAGATGGGGGGTTGCGACTGACTCTTGAGCGCTACTCAATCTCTTGCAAAAGCCAAAATCCGGCGAATGATTCTGAGGTTGGACTTGACTGTACAGCGAGGAAATGAACCTTTTGAGCCTTTTGTTTAGATAGCTCGAATCCTTGAGCTTCAGCTAAGGTTTGAGAGCCTTTTAGGGTAGCCAGAATCCAGCTATCATTAGCCCCTGTTTCCAGTAACAATCTTGCAGGCGAGCCACTGTCCAATTTCACAAACGCTAACTCTAAGCCTGACATCCACGCCGCCAAGGGAGTTGCTCTAGAAGAAGAGAAGATAATGATACCGGGAATTCGAGTATCGGGGGCAAGCCCGATCATGGAGAGGGGAAATGCTTCACTAAAGCCAATGTCCCACTCATTCATTTCCTCAAATGCGCCTGCTTCCAACGTGACAACCGCCCACTTATCGTATTCCAGGGCATCTGGTAAAGGTTGAGGAATCTGAGGTTGATATTGGACAAACGATGAAGCGGCGGCTACAGCTTGATATCCAGGTTCCTTAGGATAAACATCTTGTATCCGTTGTTTTAGCCATTGCTCTATCCTATAGGTGCGGCGGCTTGGCTGTGCCTGGATACCAAGCTCTTCACAGGCTTTGGTAATCATATTGCTCATTTGACGCCGAAAAAAACGAATTTTTTCGGGAGGCTGTTGACTTTTAGCGATCGCTTCTGCTATAGTTTCCCGCAACCAAATGGAATTCACCTGTTGATTGGGACAAAACTGAGCATATTGAAACAGGGAATCCATTGACTGGGACGTATCCAAAGGACTTTCGCACACCAGTAGTTCCCAAATTTTTTTCTGATTCTCATCCAAAATTGGACGTGAGTAAAAATCTAATTCCCAAACAACACCAGTCATATCACAACATCTTGAGACCCCTTACTTATGATACGGTTCGGGGATACTCCGTTTGGCTGAAACGACAAGGATTATGAGAGAAGAGAGAGGGGCAGCACAGGGAGGGCATCATACCATTTAAAGGTACATTAGCTTAGCGATCAACCCGATGACTTCAAACCCAAAGCCGAAAAATCTCCTCAAGCTCTTGCTGTCGAATTCTGATTTCCCTAATGATCACAATTAGGACGCTACACCTAGCTTTGTCTAGGTTTATAGCAGGTGGGATACATCAGCGGTACTATTATGCCTAACGAACAAACAGAAGTTTTAGCAACGAACGAAGCATTTTATCGAGCTTTCGAGAAAAAAGACATTGAAGCCATGAGTGCCATCTGGTCCCAAGGAACGGGTAGTCGTTGCATTCACCCAGGACGCCATGTAATCAAAGGTTGGAAAGATATTCGCTACTCCTGGGAACAGATATTTAAAAATACTCGATACCTGGAAATAGAAACAGAGATTATTTCCACAGAAATTCGCGAAAATTTTGCCTATGTCATTCTAGTTGAGAAAGTCCTCCAAGTTAGTGGGAGCAGAAATGTTAAAGCTGAGTCGATCGCGACAAATATTTTTGAACGGATGTCCTCAAAGTGGTACTTAGTTCATCACCACGGCAGTCCTATTATGGGTTGATGAGTCAATTCAACAGTTTAATTTAATCAACTATTGGTTGTTAGCGTTCTAGGAGATGGGCTCTCCCTACACTGTTAACCGTAATTATTACTAATCTTTACCAAAGCTTAAGGTTTGGGGGTTGGCGTAAACTTTAGCTTGAGTTCAAAGAGCAGTAGCTGTGCTAAAGTGAGTCTTTAAATCTGTGTTGCACTAAGAACGATTATCTGCTGGCATAGAGGGAGACATTGGATGAAAATCCTGACGTAACCCTGAAATTCAGCCATGAGATAGCGTTCTAGGGAACAGATGATACGGGGTGGTAAAGATTAGTCCACAACGTAAACTTGCATCAGGGTTGCAATCAGACAAGATACTTGCTTGCGCCATATCAGCAAGCGATTTATGCAGGGACAGGAAATGAGGCTGCTTTCTAGGCGAGTTGCTTAAACGTCCTTAGGAATTCCGCTATCAGTGTCAAAATGTATCTCCGATACTCAATCACACCTAAGGAAGAAGTAACATTTCACAGATGAATCTATCGATAAAGATGGGAGAGTTTAGCAGACAACCTTAAATCCATTCCCTGACTAAAGTGCAGGGGATTTCCTGTTAGTCGCTAGTAGTGTTTTTACTGTTAGCTACTAGCCACTAGCCACTAGAGCGGCGGAGGCATTCCTCCCATGCGCCGAAGCCTATGGGTTTGCCGCCGATTTTTCTGTGGCTTCCCCCCTGTTTTGACACGGTTGTGGTTTAGCCGTGAAGAAGCTGCCAGAAAGAGACTCTAGCAGCCAGGAAGACTTTCCTTCTCTAATGAATTGGTTCGCATTTCTTTGAGGGTTTCAGTTTAAAAATTTGTAAAATAGTTAAGATACTTCTTGGCGTGTAAGAGATAATCGAGTTAGGTGAAGAGCATCTTAAAAAGACTTTACAATCTTTAAAGAATTTAAGAGGTATGGGTCTTAAGGTTAGAAATTTATTAATTAAATTTTTTGGCAAAAAGAATCTGTCCCTTAGCTGTTCACAACGATCATTACATCTATTCAGTGGAGTCAAGGAGTTCCTTGAAATCAAGGGTTAGGCTCCTTAATAAAGGGAGGAAAAAATGGACAATACTCTCAGTGATTCAATGTTTGCCAGAGTATCTGAAGTTCTCGATCAAGCATTAGAAGGCTATCCTCAATACCCGTATCGCAAAGCATTTAATAATCCAGAATTACGCAGAACTTTAGTTATTAATGTACTCAATCAAATCCCGAATTGGTATCCTAGGGAGCAAGAAGAACAAAAAGCATCTATTCAATCCGAAAATTTGTCACTTTCTCAAGATCAACAATTGCACCTTAAAAATCTAGTTCGTCAAGAAATAGCATATATTATTCAGCAAAGTTCTGAATGTATTAGCCGGACTAGGCCAGAAGAAGCTGACTCTTGCTTTACTCCTTCCCATTGGTTTGGCTAATGGTTCACCGAAAAGAATTCAAGAGTCAGGAGTCAGGAGTCAGGAGGCTGGAGATTCCTACGGATGAATCCACGAGGGTTAGAAGCCCCTGCCTTGGAGTATTTTGACTCCTGTCTTCTTCTTCAAAGCTTCTTAAACTCCCTCGATTAATATTGAGCGAAGGTATGGAAGTGGAAATTTAATGCTTGACTAAGTAACAAGGCGATATTTCAAATTTATTAACTATTTTTTACTCCCTTGGCAGAATTAGATGCCTGGGGTGTATTTCTTTTTTCCATCTTGAGCAGCGGCTTTTTTAAATTAATAGCAATAGTATGAGAGAGAACTGAAGAATGACTTAATGAGCGATCGCAAAACTCGGTTCAGTTGTCCTTATCTTCAGGACTCAGCCCATTAAAAAAAATATCCAATGATCACTACTAAAGCAAAGCGTCATAAATTTGAAGTGAAAATCCGGGAGTCAGCAGAACTCTATCGACTCATCCTGAATCATATTTCTGATACGGTGTTGATTACTGATGATACCGGAGCCTTTACCTATATCTGCCCAAATTTAGAAGTTATTTTTGGCTATTCTTCTCAAGAGGTAGAGGAGTTAGGCAATATTACTAAGCTATTGGGAGATGACCTGTTTAATCTTGATGAATTAAGAAACCTCAAAGAAATTTGTAATTTGGAACGAGAAATTAAGGACAAATCTGGCAGGAGCCACATTTTACTGCTCACAGTGAAACGGGTTGAGATTCAGGGAGGAACAATGCTTTATAGCTGTCGTGACATCACTGAGCGAAAGAAAGCCCAGATAGCTCAACAGAAAACTCGCGAAGAATTAGAAAGACGGGTGGAAGAAAGAACGGCTCAGCTTTCTCAATCCAATGCTCTGTTACGGGAAGAATTAATTGAGCGGAAGCGAGCAGAAACAGCGCTAAGGCAAAGTGAAGCCAGGAATCACGCCCTGCTTAATGCTATTCCCGATTTAATGTTTTGTCTCAAAAACGATGGCACTTTTGTAGACTGTAAAGCGGCAAAAGACTGGCCTTTGCTTGTTCCTCTTGGTGAGTTGATTGGCTCCAAGGTGCAAAATGTAATGCCTGTACCAATTGCTCAACCGATGATGCGAGCGATCGCAAATGCTTTCTTAACCCGTGAGACACAAATCTTTGAGTATCAGCTAACCTGCGATGACAGCATGAGGGATTATGAGGCACGGATTGTCGTGGGGGGAAGCGATGAAGTGTTAGCGATCGTGCGTGATATTACAGAGCGCAAAATGGCAGAAGCGGCATTAAGGGAGAGCGAAAACTATTTTCGTCAGATTGCCAATACTGCACCTGTACTGCTCTGGATATCGGATACAGAGGGTTTATGTACGTTTTTTAATAAACCTTGGTTGGAATTTACGGGGCAAACTTTAGAACAAGCGGTGGGTAAGGGTTGGATTGAGTGCATCCACGAGAGCGATCGCGAGCGTCGTTTAAAAGTTTACCAAGCCGCCTTTGAGGCGCACCAAAGTTTTTTCCTAGAATATCGCCTGCGTAATGCTGATGGGAAGTATCGTTGGATTTTAGATCGGGGCGTTCCCCGGTTTACACCGAGTGGACAGTTCGTTGGTTATATTGGCTCCTGCACTGACATCACCACCCATAAACAAGCAGAGGAAGCACTGCGCCTGAGTAAGGCAGAGTTGCAACAAGCCAACGAGAAGCTAGTCTGCTGGGTGGATGAACTCGAACAACGCAGCCAAGAGATGACGCTGTTGGGCAAACTGAGTGGTTTTCTGCAAACCTGCTTGACGGTTGAAGAGGCTTACAGCGCTCTGGCAACATTGATACAGCCGATGTTTCTCGGTAGTTCAGGTGGGGTATTCCTGCTGGATGCAACCCAAAACCAGCTTGAGGCGGTGGCAACTTGGGGAACTTCGTTTTCTAGCAAGAGTACATTCTCCTTGATAGAGTGTTGGGCACTACGACGGCGTCGCTCCCGTTTTATGCAGCAGACTCGTTCTCATTTACGGTGCCGGCATATTCACGCCGACTTGCCACCGGCCCAATCTCTGTGCATACCGATGATGGCAGAGGGGAAAGTATTGGGACTGCTGTATTTAAGTTCACCCGAACCAGGATGCTTGACGGAGGCAAAACAAAGATTAGCGATGACGGTAGCAGAACACTTGGCCGTGGCTATTACTAATTTAAAACTCCGGGAGACACTCAAGCACGAGAGCATTCATGACGCTCTCACGGGTTTATTTAATCGAAGATATATGGAAGAATCCTTTAAACGGGAGATTCACCGCGCCCATCGCCAAGAGCAATCGTTGGGTGTTATCGTCATTGACATTGACCACTTTAAGCAATTTAATGACACGTTTGGGCATGAGGCAGGGGATGCCGTTTTGCGAGAAGTGGGGCATTTTTTGCGAACCAATATCCGCAGTTCAGATATTGCTTGTCGCTACGGGGGTGAGGAATTCCTCCTGATTTTGCCAGAAGCGAGCTTGGAGGCTACAAGACAGCGAGCAGAGCAGCTTCGGGAAGGGGTGAAGAAGCTAATGGTTCAGTATCGACATCAAACGCTTGGTGCGATCGCAATTTCTGTGGGAGTGGCGTGCTTTCCTGAGCAGGGTTTAACGGGTGAGGCTGTGATTCTAGCGGCTGATATGGCTTTGTATCAGGCTAAGGGGACGGGACGCGATCGCGTGGTGGTGGCTGATACAGAATTTTGCCCTCTGGAAAATTTGGGGTGCTGAGGAGCAGGGGTGCTGGGGAGCGGGGGTGCTGAGGAGCAGGGGTGCAAGGGTGCAAGGGTGCAAGGGAGCGGGGGTGCTGGGGTGCGGGGGTGCTGGGGAGACAGTACTATGTACGAACGAACGTAACTTCGTATCAGTTTAAGGACTTGGTGTGAATCAGCAGAGGCTTATTGAAGGTAAAGCTCAGTTTTGTGTTGGCAATGCTTTTTACCGCCCCAATAGCCGGGTGGCGAGGGATTTGGGTGTTCTCGCTGCTGCAATTTACCGCTTGGATACGGGTTCGATGCAAGTTTTGGATGCGATGGCAGGTTGTGGGGTTCGCTCCTTGCGCTACTGGAAAGAGAGTCAAGCGGATTGGGTGTGGACGAATGAAGGGAATCCAGAACTCAGTCCAATTTTGCAGCAGAATCTAGAGGAGGCGATCGCAACTGGATGCTGTCAGGTGACTCACCTGGATGCTAACTCAGTGTTTTTCGATTGCTACAATCGTTCACACTTCTATGATTTGGTAGATATTGATGGCTTTGGTTCTCCATCGCCGTATCTTACCACTAGCCTGTGGGCTGTCAAAATCGGTGGACTGCTTTACCTCACGAGTACTGATGGACGCACGGCAACTGGTCACTCGCCTACAACGAGTTTAAGTGTTTATGGCGCTTATGCTCGCGCTCATCCGGCTGCTCACGAGCAAGGGTTGCGGCTTTTAATGGGGGCTGTGCAACAACAAGCCGCATCGAAGGGGTTGGGGATTGAGCCAGTGTTTTCGTTGTTTGTGAACCAAACCTATCGAGTAATGCTGCGTTTGATCAAGCGCCAGTCGTTGACGGCGCAAAACTACGGGTTTATGGGTTACTGTCATCACTGCGGTGAGTATCGAATTGTTGCTTGGCACAAACTGGGGCGAGTGGTTTGTCCTCATGATTCTCATCCCCTGACACTCAGCGGCCCGATGTGGTTGGGGGCATTGCATAATCGATGTCAGTTAAGGCGTTTGCAGCAACTCGCCCAGAAGTGGGATTGGGTTGAGCGGGTAAAGTTGCTTCAAGTGATGGAGGGCGAGATAGATTTCCCGCCTTACTTTTACACCCTTGGGGAAATTGGACGCCGAGGGAAAATGGATATTCCCAAACGCGATCGCATGATTCAATCTTTGCAGGAGCGGGGTTATCGAGCTAGTCCGACTCACATTGATGCTCAAGCGATTAAAACCGATGCTAACTTGCCCACTTGCATTGCTGTAGCTCGTTACGGCTGAATTTTAATGAGAATGGGGAATGGGGAATGGGGAAGCATATCAGGGCAAGCAAGCATTCCTCAAGTTTGTTGGGTTTCGCTTATCCCAACAAGCCAATAAAATTTTTGAAATTGGCATAATTTTTGAGATTTAACCTGAGAAATTATGTAAGTGCTATGAGGCATTGAGTATGAAGTGAACTCGATTTGAGTTCAGGAGTGAGGCAGCTCGTAGCTCTTGTAGCAAAGGAGCATCTATCCTGTTCATCAATCAGCTAAGAGGACTTACTATGGCTACAATTTACGGTACTGGATTCAATGATAACGGCACTTACCAGTTCACCTACGGCGGAGAACCAAGCAGTATTCGCTTTTTTCCTAGGCTTCGAGGAACCGCTTTAGCTGACAAGATTTACGGCTTAAAAGGTGACGATATTCTTCAAGGTGAAGGCGGAGATGATGAGCTATTTGGCGGACAAGACAACGACATTTTAGAAGGCGGTGCTGGTAACGATACGCTCACAGGTGCAGGATTTTATCCAGCAAGCTATAACCCTGATGGCTCCATTTTCTACAGTCCAGCCCCAGGAAACAACGAAATTGATCAGCTTACAGGGGGGGCAGGTGCAGATATCTTTGTACTCGGAGATGCCAATCGCATTTATTACGATGATGGCTACGATCCGCTGATCTGGTTCGATCAGGGAGAAGGTAACTTCGATTATGCGCTCATTACTGACTTTACTGATGGTCAAGACAGGATTCAGCTCAAAGGAGGAGAAACTTATCAACTTGTCGAGAATACAGAAATCAATGGGGTTCGAGGTATCGGCATCTATGTAGACAAGGGGAGTACTTTCATCTCTGTAGGCGGTAGTATGTTTGGTGGCTTTTCCATCCCACGAGCCGATGAATTGATTGGTATTATCCAAGGTGCAACGCTATCTGAGCTGCAAATCGTAGCGGATGGGGATATCAAAATGATTGTTTAGATACCTATAGTATCGCGAAGGAAATTCTCCGATTCTTTCAAGACTTGCAGAAGCCTACACTGTACCCATAGGGTCAGTGTAGGTAGCCATGTCTTCAGCAATCCTAAGTCAGTGTATTAGTCGGATTTCTGCTATTGCGACACGTCTTGAGGAACTTTATGGAGAAACCGTAGCTCTAGAGTTGCAACAATGTCTGGATGACTTGGTTGAAGTCCAACAACAGCAACAGGCCCAAGCGCGATCGCGTCATGATCTAGAACAAGCATTCCACAAAAGTCAGCTTTGTAGCCGATTAGCTCACTTGATCACGACAGGTAGAATTTACGGACTGTCGCTCGATCAGATTATTGATAGCAGCCTCCAGCAAATTCATAGCGCTTTTCCCAACTGGCGCATTGCTTACAACACAATCGATTCCCAAGGTCAACTTACGATCATCCAGTCGCTTGAACCTGAGGATATGCCTGCGTTAACGGGCTTCAGGGTGGGCTTAACCGCTGCTGCTGATTATTTAGCAGCCCTGCGTCGGGGAGCACCAGTCATTGTAGAAGATGTCGCCAACGCACCCATCCTTGCTCCCTTGGCTGAAGTGATGGCAACCGGGGGAACCCAAGCGGTTTTAGACGTGCCATTGAAGCCTTGCAGGAATTTGGTGGGTTTGCTGTGTTGGGACTCACCCTGCCCTCATGAGTGGAGTGAGCATGAAATCGGCGCGATGATAGAAATTGCCGATTATTTATCCTATGCGCTCCAAGAAATTCACGCTGAACAGGAACGCCGTAAATCAGAAGCCGCACTGCATGAGGCTAATCGGGAATTACAGCAGTATGCTGAGCAACTCGAAGCTGCTAACCAAGAAGTGAAAGTGAGCTTGGAAGAACTGCGCTGTGGAAATGAACAACTCATAGCCGCTCGTCAAGAAATAGAACAGCAACGGCAACGTTACCAAGACTTATTTAATTTAGCTCCAGATGGCTATTTAGTAACGGATACTTGGGGAAATATTCAACAAGCGAATCAGGCAGCCAGAATGTTACTCGCTGCTTCTGATAATAGCCAAATCTTAGGTAAACCCTTAAGTGGTTTCATTCCTCTAGAAGAGGGTCGAGTGTTCCGAACCCAGTTGCATCAGCTCATCAGGCTGCGTCAACCGCAACAGTTTGAATTTGACTTGCACTCTAAACAGGGAAATTTGTTTTCAGCTGCTATTACCGTGAGGGCAATTGAGGAGGGGCAAGGCGAACAGGTTAAGCTTCTTTGGTTGATTCGAGATATTAGCGACAAAAAACGAGCAGAACTGGCTTTGCAGCAACTCAATGAAGAGTTAGAAAATCGTGTTCAGCAGCGAACTGCCGATTTAAGTGAGGCCAATGCTCAACTACAGGCTGAGATTTCCGATCGCTTACAGTTAAGTGCAGAGCGATCGCGTCTTATTGCTATTTTAGATGCGTCTGCTGACTTCATTGGCATGGCTACCAGTCAGGGAAATATTCTCTGGAATAATCCTCAGCTTAAGAAAATTAGAGGATTTCACTTAGATACTGACGTGACTCGGCTCAAGTTTGCCGACTATCATCCCCAGTGGACAGTAGATATGATCCAGCAGCAGGGGATACCTGCCGCGATTCGAGATGGAGTTTGGGTGGGGGAAACGGCTGTCTTTGATGAGAATGAGCAGGAAATTGCTGTGTCTCAGATGATTGTTGCTCACAAATCCGCTGATGGAACGGTGGATTATCTCTCGACCGTGATGCGCGATATTAGCGATCGCAAACGCACAGAACAGCTACTGCATCAACGAGAACAAGAGTTTCGCGCCTTAGTAGAAAACTCTCCCGATCCGATTGAACGACTCGATCGCAACGGTCGCATTCTCTATAAAAATCCTGTCGTCACTAAAGTAACAGGATTGCATCCCGAATATTATATTGGTAAAACGTTTCGTGAATTGGAAATGCCAGAGGATTGCATTCAGTTGTGGGAAGCAGCAATCAGGCAAGTTTTTGAGACGAAACAAGAGGCAATCGTCGAGTTTGAATACCCAGCGATTCAAGGCAACTCTTACTTTCAAACGCGCTATGTCCCTGAACTCAACAGAGTTGGAGAAGTCGAAACAGTATTGGCGCACTCTCGCGATATTACCGAACTCAAACAGATCCAAACGCAGTTGCAAGAAACGAATAACTTGTTGGAAGCGGTGATTCAATCGGCCCCTGTAGCCATTGACTTAATTGCTCCCGATGGTACAGTTGTGCTCTGGAATCGCGCTGCGGAGGAAATCTTTGGCTGGAGTGCTTCTGAAGTCATCGGCAACTCCCCGCTAACTATTCCACACGTACAACAACCCGAATTACAAGAATTTTTGCAAAATACCTTAGCGGGAAGAACTGTAAACCAAGTGAAAATTCGTCGCCAACGCAAGGATAAATCTTGGGTGGATATCAGTCTTTCTACAGCACAGGTGAAGGATACTAAAGGGAGGGTAATGGGTGGGATTGGTATTTCCCAAGATATCAGCGAACTGAGATCGGTCAGCGATCGCCTGCAATATTTACTCACCTCCAGTCCTGCCGTCAATTTTAGCTGCCCTCCTTACGGAGATTACACCGCTACCTTTATGAGCCAGAATGTCAGCACCATTCTGGGCTATGAGGCAGAGGAATTTCTTAAAAGTTCTCAGTTTTGGGCGATACGCGTCCACCCAGACGATTTGCAGGAAATTTTAGTTAATTTCCCGAAAATTTTCGAGCAGGAGTGTTGCTCCTACGAATACCGTTTCCTGCACGCCGATGGAACTTATCATTGGTTATCCACTCAACTACGGTTAGTCAAGGATGACGCTGGCAACCCCAAAGAGTTGGTGGGTTATTTGATCGATATTAACGACAAGAAACTTGCCGAGGAAAAACTGCGGGAAACACAGCAACATTTGCAGGCTATTCTCGATTATTCTCCCGCTGCCATCTATGTAATTGATCGGGACAACAACCATGTCCTAGTTAATCGCCGTTATGAAACCCTAGTCTCTATCTCTCAAGAGAATCTAATTGGCAAGAGCATTTATGAAGCCTGGTCTGCTGAATTTTGTGACGCGTTTGCTGTCAATAACCAACAGATACTTCAAAGCGGTGAATCGATGGAGTTTGAGGAGGTTGCGCCTCATGCTGATGGCGTGCATACTTACATCACTATCAAGTTTCCGCTCTACGATGCGAATGGTATTGCCTATGCGGTATGTGGCATCTCAGCAGATATTAGCGACAAGAAACAAGCAGAGGAAGCGCACAGACGTAGTGAAGCTCGTTTCCGGGCCCTGATGCAAACCTCCCCGGACATCATTACTCTCTCTACTCCAGATAGCAGTGTTTCCTATCAAAGTCCAGCCGTAGAAAGAATTTTAGGATATGCGCCGGAAGAATTTGTCGGTGAGCTACCCCTGCAAGCGCTACATCCTGACGATCGCGAAAATCTGCAAGCCACTCTAGCAAAAGTGTTGGCAAATCCAGAAGTTCCCTTCAACATTGAGTATCGGTTGCGGCACAAGAATGGCTCCTGGGTGTGGCTAGAAGGCATTAGCACCAACTTGTTAAACGAACCCGATATTCAGGCGTTTGTAATTTTCAGTCGCGACATCCGCGATCGTAAACTTGCAGAAGAAGAACTGCAAACCAGCCAGCGTTTGATTCAAAAAATAGCCGATTCTAGTCCCAATCTTCTCTACCTCTACGACTTAGAGGAGCAATGCAATGTGTATGTAAATCGGGAAATTACCCAGATACTGGGCTATACCCCTGAAGAAATTCAAGCAATGGGACGGAACTTTTTGTCAGGTTTGATGCACCCGGATGATTGGAGTTTTACTCCGGAAAAGTTGAAACAAATCGATGCTGCTCAAGATGGTGAGGTGATCGAGTTTGAGTACCGGATGCGGCACAAAAACGGGGAATGGCGTTGGATGTATAGCTGGGATACTGTATTCTTGAGAACTCCTGAGGGCAAACCCAAGCAAATTCTGGGAACCACCACCGATATTAGCGATCGTAAACTTGCAGAAGCTCGAATTCAAGCCTCTCTCCAGGAAAAAGAGGTGCTGTTACGGGAAATTCACCATCGAGTCAAAAACAACTTACAAGTGATTCACTCTCTTTTAAGATTGCAATCGTCCTACACAACCGATCCAAAAACCCTGCAAATGTTTCAAGAGAGCCAAAATCGTATCCGATCCATGGCACTGATTCACGAACTGTTATACCAATCTCAGGATTTAGCTCGCATTGATTTTGGTTCATACATTCACACCTTAGTCAAACAACTCGCCCGTACCTACACCGTCAGCACCAATATTATTTCTTGGGAAATTGAGGTAGAACCCAACAACATTCAGCTTACTCTTGATACCGCTCTCCCTTGTGGACTCCTGATTAATGAGCTAATCACCAATGCTTTAAAGTATGCATTCCCGGCAGGACAACCGGGTCAAATCCGAATTACTTTACGAGCCTGTAACAATCATGAGTTTATATTAGTAATCAGCGATAATGGAGTGGGTATCCCTCCTGATTTAGACTTCCGCCATACAGAGTCTTTAGGTCTACAACTGGTTTGCGGGACTACTGGGCAAATTGGCGGCACTATTGAACTTGACCGAACTCAAGGCACGATATTTACTATCAAATTTAAAGAAATTAAATATAAACCGAGGAGGTAATATATTCAAATAATTTTTCTTGTATAAATCACCATACATCCCAATGGAGAAATCCCCGTATTTCCATCAGGGTAGGAACGGTTGCTCGGAGCTTTCCCCATTCTCTCTACCTAATATCACTAAACTAGGATTACTGAACCGATGCTCTAGTGATTGACCAATAACATTCTTCAAAATTGATAGGTCGGGAGTTATGGACAAAATTACCGTTTTGGTTGTAGAAGATGAGTGGGTAACAGCCAGGGATATCAAAACAAGTTTAGAAAAATTGGATTACGTTGTTCTTGCTATCCTGGCTACTGGAGAAGAGGCGATTCAAAAAGCCATTGAATTGCAGCCTGATTTAGTCCTCATGGATATTATCCTGCAAGGGAAAATTGATGGCATAGAAGCAGCGGAGCAAATTCAGGCTCTCTGTAATATACCTGTTGTTTTTCTGACCGCTTACTCAGATAGCGAGACTCTACAACGCGCCAGTATCACTCACCCTTTTGGGTATCTCGTTAAACCTTTTGAGGATAACGTTTTAAAC
>JBFLZA010000099.1:0-17382 GCA_040756535.1 Cyanobacteriota bacterium | reverse complement strand
CTTTTACCTAATTGCAATTTGCTAACCCAGGCAGTTGAGGCTTTGTTAGTTACAACTTAATGCAGCGACTGGCATTGCAGTCGAGGGTTGCATGAGAGTTTCACGCATCTGTTGCTTCAAGTTTTCCAGATCAGCACGCATTGCTCTAAGCTGAGCATCCCTTTCTTGAAGTTGCTGATGAAGTGCCTGGATAGCAGCGAAAGCAACGCCGTTGGCATCGATGGGATTGATCATGCGATCGCTTTCTCCGAGTTCAAAGGCAGCAGCAAAGTCCTGTGCCATTGGTCCCATATGCCGAATTTCTGAATTCTGCTCTTTGTAGTTCCAGATTTCGATAGGTAGATTTACTACTTTTGCGAGAACATCCTGCGAATCTACAGGGGCAAAGTTTTCCTTTCTGTTGCGATCGCTCCAGTATCCCCAAGCTCGCCATGAACCATTCGGATCGTCTTTAATCGCTTTGTTTCTGTCTTCCCCGTCATATTTCTTTAGGGTACCGTGGCCTAATGGTTTTCCCGCAGGATTGATGTACCCAGTACCACCCACACAGTCTGTTAACTCCTCATCGGATAATTCTTCAATTAACCCTTCTATATTATTGGAGGTTATATTTTCTATTTCCATTCCTTGTTTCCTCCTTCTACAACCTTAAATATGTTTACATTTTTACTTCACTTAAATGTTAGAAATTAATTGTAAAGAGCCACCTCTATCATTAGTTACAAACCTTCAGCAATAGTTACTTCTCCGACTTTTGAAGGGGCTAACTTATTCGTCCGTGGGAGGGATGAGTTCTATTTAGCTTCTCTCGCGATCGCAGAATTCACTAATATTCTGTAACTTCTTTAAGTTTTATTAACAACATTAAAGTTTGGTTTAGGTTTCTATACTCAATCTCTAAATTGGAAGCAAGTAAAAAGTAATCCTCAAGAGGGGTATAACAGGGAAACACTATTATCTCTCTCTATCTACAGGTAGATACCGAAAGAGAAGGTTCAAAATAGCCTGATAACTGTTGGGGATAAATAATAAATAGTTAGGAAGCATCCATGAAACTGAGTCGTCACTTTGGCTGGAAGACAGCGGGGATAGTCATCTGCTGTCTAGCTAGTGCTAACTCAGGTTGGGCGCAGCAAATTGCTGAGGATGGGACGTTATCAACTAATATTACCTCTGCCGATGGACTCAATTTCACCATCACTGACGGCACCCAACTAGGAAACAATCTTTTCCATAGCTTTAGTTTGTTCTCCGTACCCACTGGCGGCTCAGCATTTTTTAACAATTCCTTAGATATTAGAAATATTATTGGTCGGGTAACGGGTGATTCTATCTCAAATATTGATGGATTGCTTCGCAGCAACGGCACTGCTAACCTGTTTCTCCTAAATCCGAAGGGAATTCTCTTTGGTCCTAATGCTCAACTTAATATTGGTGGCTCTTTTCTCGCCAGTACTGCCACTGCTGTAACGTTTGCTGATGGGACACTCTTTAGTGCAACGATTCCTTCCTCTCCACCGCTACTAACAATCAGCGTACCCATTGGTTTGCAATATGGCAGCACAGCATCTGGGATTCAGGTACAAGGGTCAACACTCGCTGTTCAACCCGATCGCACTCTAGCACTAGTAGGCGGCAATCTGGCTGTAGAGGATAGCACATTAACTGCCCCCAGTGGTCGCGTTGAGTTAGGTGCTGTGTCGGGTGCGGGAACCGTTGGGCTAAATCTTGCCGATAATCAAATCCGGTTGAATTTTCCCGATAGTATCGGACGAGCTGATGTATCTCTCACGAATGGCACTCTCGTCAGTACCAGTGCCCAGGGGAGTGGTGATATTCAGCTTGTTGGTAGGCAGATTCAGCTTCAAGATTCGCGGGTGGAGGCGATTACCTTGGGAGCGGAACCAGGGGGAAACTTGACGGTGAACGCTTCAGAGTCTGTGGAACTGTACGGCAGTGATGCCGGGGGTACATTTGCCAATGGCTTGTTTGCCGAGACTCAAGGGGAGGGTGATGCTGGTAATATTGCGATCTCCACAGGACAGCTAAGAGTCGAGGGCGAAGCCAGAATCTCTGCTGCAACATTTGGTGCAGGGGCGGGGGGAAACTTAACCGTCAATGCCACTGATTTGATCGAACTGATTGGTGCAGAGTCCAATGATATTAAGCTTTTTACAGGTTTATTAACCGATACTGAAAGCTCCGGAGCAGCAGGAGATTTGATGATTCAATCCCGAAGGTTGATTGTCCGGAATGGAGCGCAGGTATCTGCTGCAACATTCAGTTCGGGTGATGGAGGAAACTTAACCGTCAACGCCTCGGAGTCTGTGGAACTCTATGGTGTTACCCCTTCCGATTTTCTTCCCAGTGGTTTGTTTACTGCGGTGCAGCCAGAAGCATTAGGAGATGCTGGAGACTTAACCGTTAATACGCAACGATTGATTGTTCAAGATGGCGCACAGATTTTCGCGGGGGCTGGTGCGGGGAATGGAGGAAAGTTGACGGTAAATGCTGCTGAGTCTATAGAACTTATCGGAGTTTCACCCATTGGTCTGTTTCCAAGCGGCTTGTTTACTTCAGTTAATCCAGACGCAACAGGAGATGCTGGAGACTTAACCGTTAACACAAGTCAATTAATCATTCGGGATGGGGCACAGATTTTCGCTGGGACTCGTGGAGGGGGGAATGGAGGAAAGTTGACGGTGAATGCTGCTGAGTCTATAGAACTCATTGGCGTTGCACCCAGTATCTTTGCTCCTAGCGGTATCTTTACGGCGGTTAGTCCACCATCCACAGCAAAAGCGGGAGACTTGACCGTAAATACTCAAGAGTTGGTCGTTCGAGATGGAGCGCAGATAGCCGCAGCAGCATTTGGCGAGGGTACAGGAGGCAATTTAACCGTGAATGCCTCGGAGTCTGTGGAACTCATTGGTAAAGGCCCAGTCCGGTTAAATCCCTTTGATCCAACCCAAACTCGGCAAGATCCTAGCGGCTTACTGTCTAGCGCTGGAGGTGCTGGCAATTCTGGGAATGTAACCGTTAACGCCAAGCGGTTGATTGTTCGAGATGGAGCAGAATTAGCGGTCAATAATCAAGGCTCAGGCAATGCAGGTAACTTGGAAATTAATGCCGATTCGCTCTTGCTGGACAACCAAGGAACTCTCACTGCTGAGACAGCCTCTGGGGAGGGCGGGAATATTAATCTACAGGTACAGGATTTGTTATTGATGCGCCGAAACAGTCTCATCTCTGCACAAGCAGGTGGTACTGGTAATGGCGGCAACATTAATATTGACACTACCTTCTTAGTTGCCTTGGAAAATAGCGACATTATTGCCAATGCCGTTAAAGGGAGGGGAGGTAATATTCAAATTACCGCTCAAGGTATCTTCGGGACTGAATTTCGGGAACAATTAACCCCAGAAAGTGATATTACTGCCAGTTCAGAGTTTGGGGTAGATGGTGTAGTGGAGATCAAAACGCCAGAGGTTGACCCCAACCAAGGCTTAGCGACCTTGCCACAGGAGGTGATTGATGTCACTCAGTTAGTGGCTCAAGGTTGTGGAGCAGGTGGAGGACTAGAGTCTAGTGAATTTATTGTCACCGGACGCGGGGGTTTGCCGCCTACCCCTAGTGGAACAATTCCCAGTGATACGGTGCTGGTCGATTTAGGAACGACTCCGGTTCAAAGTGCGAGAAATAATCCTGCTAAGCCGATTTCCACCCATTCAACTGAGCCATCTGCCGCACCCATTGTGGAAGCCCAAGGATGGATGATCAATGCTGAGGGTCAAGTTGTCTTGACCGCCCAAGCACCGACCGTTACACCCCAGGCAACTTGGCAGACTTTCGCCACCTGTCATCAGAAGGATACACAAGTCAGCACTCAGCCGTCAGAATAAATCTCTAAGGGGGGATTTTTCAATAAAAAACATGGCAAGAAAACCGGCTGTATTTAAGAAGAGGGCAAAAAAGAGGATTCTGTTTTTTGCTCTTGCTGTTGCCAGTTTGCTGTTTACCTGTTTTGGCAACCCAGTACAGTCTGCCCAATTCATTGCCAAAGTTGAGAGTAATACAGCTGGGTCTTCAGTATCGAATTCTTCGCAGCTATTAGAACAAGGCAGAGAATACTACGAAGCTAGTCAGTTTGCCCAAGCGGTGACAGCCTGGGAACAAGCCGCCTCCTCTTTGGCGACTCCAGGAGATAGCTTAAACCAGGCAATGATTCTGAGTAATCTCTCGCTGGCTTATCAGCAGTTGGGACAATGGCAGCAGGCAAAGGCTGCACTTGCCAAAAGTCTTGACCTCTTACAAACTGGACAAGCCACAGGTACAGATACAGCACAACGGCGGGTTTTAGCCCAAGCACTCAATACTCAAGGGCGTCTCCAACTAGCATTGGGTCAAACTCAACAAGCTCTCACTACTTGGAAGCAAGCTGCTGCTACTTATGAGCAAGCCAATGATTACTCAGGAATGCTCATCAGCCGAATTAACCAAGCTCAAGCATTAAAGACGTTAGGCCTCTACCGTCGCGCCTTAACAACCTTAACTGAGGTTAACAACATCCTGCAAAAACAACCCGACTCACGGATTAAAGCCGCTGGACTCCGCAGCCTTGGTAGCGCTTTCCTGCTAGTCGGTGATTTGGAGCAGTCTCGACAGGCGTTACAGCAAAGTTTGGCACTGGCTCAAAAACTACAATCTGCCCCAGATATTGCTGCAACTTTGTTTGATTTGGGCAACACTGCCAGAGTTGGGAAGGATTTAGAGGCAGCATTAGAATTTTATCAACAGGCGGCTGCGATCGCTCCTTCATCCAGCTTGAACGTACAAGCGCAACTCAATCAACTGAGCTTAGGGATAGAAACTCAGCAGGGATCAGTCGTCGAGGATTTATTACCCAAAATTCAGTCACAATTAAGCCAACTGCCTCCTAGTCGAGTCACGGTTTATGCTCAGATTGATTTGGCTAAGAACCTGATGGAGATAGGGAGCTGGGGAGCGGGGGAGCAAGGGAGCTGGGGAGCGGGGGAGCGGGGGAGCGGGGGAGCGGGGGAGCAGGAGAGAAATAGCCAGTTTCCAATTTCCAATCCTTCTGAAATTGCTCAGTTATTAGCCACTGCTGTGCAACAGGCTCAAAGTTTGGGTGATCAGCGAGCCGAAGCTTACGCTCTTGGCAATTTGGGCAAATTGTATGAGCAAACCCAGCAATGGTCGAGTGCTCAAGAGCTGACTCAAAAAGCCCTCATGCTCAGCCAATCCATTAATGCACCGGATGTTGCCTACCGTTGGCAATGGCAGCTCGGTCGTCTTTTGAAAGCTCAAGGCAAAACAAAAAGTGCAATAGCAGCCTATAGCGAAGCCGTTAATACCCTACAGACACTCCGTAACGATTTACTCGCTGTCAGTCCAGATGTTCAGTTTTCCTTCCGAGAGAGTGTAGAACCCGTCTATCGGCAATTTGTCAGTCTCCTCTTACAAGGAGAAGCCAGTCAAGAAAATTTAGCTAAAGCTCGGGATGTGATTGAATCGTTACGGATAGCAGAGCTGAACAATTTCTTTCGAGAAGCTTGTCTAGATACACAGTCAGTTCAGATTGACCAGATTGATAACAAGGCTGCCGTATTTTATCCCATTATTTTGAGCGATCGCTTAGAAGTCATTCTCAGCTTACCCCAACAACCCCTGCGTCGCTACACTACCCCCATATCCCAGAACGAACTTGAAAGTATTATCGATCAGCTACGTCAAACCCTCGTCATCCGCAGCCAGCTCGACTTTATGCCCTATTCCCAAACTATCTATGATTGGTTAATTCGTCCAATTGAGACAGACTTGGCGAACAGTAAAGTTGACACCCTAGTGTTTACCCTGGACGGCTCCTTGCGGAATATCCCAATGGCAGCACTTCATGATGGGAATCAATATTTGGTGGAAAATTATAATATTGCGTTGAGTCCCAGCTTGCAGCTCGTTGACCCCAAACCGCTTCCCTCAGGAGCGTTGAAAACCCTTGCTGCGGGATTAACTCAAGCTCGTTTAGGCTTTGCCCCCCTGAAATATGTGGCCCAAGAAGTCGAGGAAATTCGGTCTGAATTAGCCAGTGTGGTTCTGCTCAATCAAGAGTTTACCAGCGAGGCTTTCCGCAAGGAACTTGAATCGTCATCCTTATCTGTGGTTCACATTGCCACTCATGGCCGATTTAGTTCTAATGCTGAGGAGACGTTTATTCTAGCTTGGGATGGTCGCATCAATGTCAAGGAGTTCGATCAAATTCTCCAGCCCATAGATCAAAATAGACCAAAGAGCATCGACCTGTTGGTTCTCAGTGCCTGTGAGACAGCAGCGGGAGACAAGCGAGCTGCCTTAGGTTTGGCAGGTGTAGCAGTGCGAACCGGAGCTCGTAGTACCTTAGCAACGCTATGGTCTGTCAGCGATTTTGCTACTGCTAAACTGATGGGTCTATTTTATAAAGAGTTAACTCAAGTCAAATCGACCAAAGCCGAAGCGCTTCGTCACGCTCAAGTTACCCTCCTAAAAGACCCACAATACCAACACCCGATTTACTGGGCACCCTTCGTTTTGGTGGGAAATTGGCTGTAATCACGCATCATTGGGAGGCGTGGAGGGGAAAAGGGAAAAGGGAAAAGGGAAAAGGATTTGTTTTGCCATGACCCCCTTATCTTTTGGATTGCGGTATTTCCACTTGCTGTTGGGCAGATACCAGGGAATTGACCAGAGGCTCTTGGGCAAGTTCATCTAAGCCAACAGATTGTAAGAGTTGTGCCCACTGAGCGGCTAGGGCCCAATCATAAGGACGGGAGTAGCGCAGTTGAGCTAGGGTTGTTAGGGCATCGTGCCAAAAGCCCGCTTCTGCATACAGCGCAGCACGCTCTGGTAAAGTTACTGCTTCTAACTCTCTAGTGAGTGTTGGCGTCGGTTCCACTCGTTGCACCCAACCGTCTACAGAAACGTCGTGAGCTCGATTTTGAGGATTACAGATCATTGAGAAGTACCAGTGGTACTTTTGATTAACCTTCAATGGCTCTGACGCGATCGCTTCTGGAAGGCTAAAGCTAACGATGCCTGAAGGCCCGTTCGTTCTCAACTGCTTCTCATAAACCAATTGGTCATTTTCATCACGCAACACAAACTCTACCAATTGGGCATTAGAGCTTTGGGGAACATAGAAAAAGAAGGTTGGATGTGCTGATACAGTTAACCCTATATTATTTTGAGGAATCAACGCGGTTAGCGTTTTCTCTCCCAAATAACAATCTCCACGGGTTCCTCCCCCAACTCGCCGTCCTGGTAAACCTTGTCTTCCTGTATCGGATCTAGGTTTTTCAGCTCGTACCGATGGGGAAAAGCTACCCGAAGCTACAGTTAATAGTAATGTTAAACTTAGTGTTGCAAGTCCTTTAAGGCATTTTATCTGATGCATCTAATAAAATCTCCTTCTTATACCGTGTTAAATACTGCAAAAAATATTCATTTTTTGGAGAGATGCACCCTATTATTTAAATTTTATTAAATATATTTTTAAAAATTTTATAACTAGAGAGAGAGCTACTAAATCTATCTTGATTGAGATAACACTTCAAACTACTCTCAACTGTTACTACTACGTCTGAGTGGCTGAATGCAGCTGGGCAGCAGTTTTTAAGCGGTCGAACTCATAGCAAAGCTTTCTTGTAAACTTTGACTCTCTGCTTATTTATTTCTGCGAGGCTGCACTGAATTCATACAGAGGAGTTCCCTCTCTATTTTTTTATCTTTGAGGAATATTTAAAAATGCTATCTTTTCCGGGAGCTATGATTATTCAGTTAATTCGGTGAAAGAATTAGCAAGACGTTAAAAATTGATTTTTATTCTTTCATGAAATAAATTAAATACGGTTATCTTCAGTTAAAAGTGAGCATTGAGCAGTAGATTGATAACTATTATTAATGTCCGGCTCCTGAAAACCATAACTTGAGATTAACCAAGTGTGCGATCGCTTTTGGCAAAATGAGTTGGGAGGGAGTCAACTTTAGTGAGGAGACGATTGATTTTTAATAACGAAGAAATTATTATTTTCTTTAAAAACTGTAAACATATATTAATAATACCAGGGTGATAGATTAGTTTATGTATATATTATTTAACCAGAGAAAAAAATTAACAGAATTTCTTCCTAAAGGAGGAAAATTTCTGACTTTACAATCAGTAAACTCTATAAGCGAAACAGCATTTAAATTGTAAATCAGTTGTTTTCAATCCATATACATACAGAAGTCATATAAGTACAGGTCATAGAAATCTTTAAGGGGTTGGAATAAAGGTAAAGCTTTATGATAAGCCTTGACTAACCGCTTCGGGATTTCTACGAAGCTGAACTAAGCAACTTGGTCAGAAATTTTTACTATTCATGAAAATCGATATTTTTGTAAGAAAATTAGCAGGTACAAGTACAGCGATCGCCTTTTCATTCGGTATCAGTTCTGTCGCTCAGGCAACTCAACTGGTATTCCTGGATTTCGACAGCCAAACTGAGCCAGAAGAGTACATCTATTCAGCGACTGAGCGGAATATCATCCTTGATAACATCGCTGCTGACTATTCATTATTCGACTTCGAGTTCACACTAGATCAACCGCATCAGGGTGATTTCTCCACCTTATTTTTCAATGCTGGTGTTGGAGAGGGACTTGCACAGCAGGTTGATTTCCGCAATCTTGATAAAAATGATACAGCGACCATTAACATCAATCCAGCTCTTGGTGCGCCCGGAGTAGACCTCATAACCCTCAGCAGCAATATTGCGGCACACGAACTCGGTCATTTGGTAGGATTGCGCCATGTCGATTCGTTTGGACCAATTGGATCGGGAATTTTCGATCCACCTGCCGCCTCCATTATCTGCCAAGGTCTACCTAATTCGCCCAGTGTCGATCAACTCTTAGAGTGCTACGACCCGAATTATCCAGGCCCAGCCAATGCCAATGAAACCCCTTACCATCTGATGGCTTTTCCGTTAGAAGATGCGTTCCTCAGCGAGCGCTCTGCTGTGAGGTTGTCATTTAACGAACAGGGAAAAGTGGTTAGTGAAGAATCTGGCAACAATTCGCTGGCGACAGCTCAAAATCTTACCCTGGCATCGCTAGATGTTCCCAATCCCTTGCTCTTTGGTGAGAATGCAGGGAAAAAATTTTTGGTCGATGCACTGGCGGTTACGGGTTCTCTCAGCAACGAGGGAGAAACAGATTTCTTCTCCTTTGAGGGTTCGGCTGGCGATTTGTTCTACTTCGAGGTAAATTCACAAGTCCTCTCTCGCATCCCAGATCAGATCGATTCACAACTCAGTATCTTTGATTCGAGCGGCAACCTTGTTCCTTACTACAATGGTGTGGCGTTCAACGACAATGAGTTCGAGTCGTTCGATTCCAGCATTGTTGACTTACGGCTGCCCAAGGACGACACTTACTTTATTAAAGTTAACGCCTCCTCCTCAGAGGATATCGGCGATTACGAACTCTATGGGTATCAGTTCGAGGCAGTTGGAGAGGTTGAACCGATTCCAGAACCCAGTATGGTTGTAAGTTTCAGTGCAGGTGCCCTTTTCCTATTCGCCACGTCTAAGTTCCGGCGTTGGCGGCGTTCAAAATAAAACGCTCTCCTTGTGTCCGTCATCATCTGTTGCGGTTCTTGCTTTGCTTCCTCATTCAGGTAATCTGTAGGGGTAGGGTATAATATCAAGCTCTTACCCTTTTGATATATCAATTGAGGTGATAAGTACAAAAGCTAATCAGCGAAAATTGATTCTTGCTCAAAGTGAGGGTTGCAACGATGATGCATCAGGATATTGTAAAACTGGCGAAGCAAGGCAACCCAAAAGCGATCGCGGCATTAATCAATCGTTCCCTTGCCTCTCAAGGTATTACGGCAAAAGCTCTACTGAGAAATGGATGCTTGTACCTCCTCTTAGAATCAGCTCAACTTCCAGAACAGCAATCTCTCGTACCGTTCCTAGGCAAAAAAATAAAGGGTTTGGCTACCCCATCCATTAAAACCGTGAAGGTTTACGGGCGTCAGTTGGGAACAGATTCGCCTGCTTGGAGACAAAAAATCGACCTCAGGCTAAATGCTGCTTCTCCCTCTGAGTCGGTGCCGTCTGATACCGAGTTGCGTTCAAAGATAGTAGTCGAGACAGACGCGGGGACGGGGGGACACGGGGACGCTCCAGAAATGAATCTGCTACGTATGAATGCAACTGAGTATGAGCAAACAACGTTGCAACCCTCTCTACCAAGCAGCACCATCAACCCTTCACCGACGAAAGCCGTTACAACATCCACAACTGTATCGATTAGACAAGCAGAAATAGTAAAAAACCCATTTCTCAACCTTCAGGCTCGTGGCTTTTTTTTGGGGGTATTTATATTACCCTCACTCATCGGTATTGTTATCAGTCTGAGTGAAAGCATTAGCGGCCTCACTCTTGAAGAGCCATTGGTTGCTTCCATCATTTACATCACCCTGTTTAGTTGTCTTTGCCTCTGGGCACTCAGACACTTCAAACGATTGCAAATTCCTCCTCGGCGTATCATTGGCAAGCTACCCAGTCACTACAATTGGTTACCAGCGATTGGTCTTGTCATTGCCATTTTGCTATTTTCTCTCGGTAGTTTTTACCTTTCGTATTACTTTTTATCCTTTAGGGAACCTGCACTTACAGAATCGCTTCTCACAAAACAACTTTTTCTCTCTACTTCAGAAACTCCAGCAGCACTTTTCTACAATTGCCTAAAAGTTTTTGTCTTAGTGGTAGTAGCTCCTGTGGCTGAAGAATTTTTGTTTCGGGGAGTTATCCTACACCGATGGACAGCTAAATGGGGAATTAAACCTGCACTATTAGTGTCTTCTCTAATTTTTGGATTGCTTCATGACAATGTTGTGGGTTTATCGATCTTTGGATTAGTAATGGCTCTGCTGTATATCAAGACGCGTACCCTGATCGTTCCCATTGTTTGTCATGTTTTAAACAATGCTATAGTAGTTATTCTGGGATTTTTAACTATTACCTTTAATTCTACTCAAACGACCTACACCCTAGAGCAATTTCGTTCTGATTGGTGGATAGGAATTGTCCTGTTAGGCTTATCAGCCCCTTGGTTAATTCATTTTATCTACAAGAACTGGCCTAACTCAAGTTCATCTATCCCGTACTTTGCTAATACCCTCAATCCGTGCGATCGCCAACAAGAAAAAGTTATCAGCTAGGCTGCTAATTGCCTATAATTGAAAAGCTCTCTCGTTGCTTTTTGTCATTCGTTGTTTTTACCCTGATTAGCTTAGGTGTAAACCTTCTAGTTGGAATAGCCAATTCTTCACCTAAAAGAGTTAAAGCAAAACGCTAATCGGACATTAGGGACTGAGGAAAAAGAAAAAGCTCCGCAAGTGGAGCTTAACAAGAGCAGATGGATTGCCCAAACGAAAATCGCACTTACTTACAGCAAGCGAACAAAGTCTACTGCAACTGGAAAAACATCAAGAAACCTCTTGAAGAGCAGTCGATAAATACCATCCAATCCATCTGTGTGCATCTGTGGTTAAAAATCGAAAACTAGCATTTTTGCAAGAACTCTATACACTCTCAGACTTTTGGGAGTGAAAAGGACAGCCACTTGCCAATTTTCCTAAGAAGGAACTGGTGTCGAAAAAGTGTTCCAAGGACACAATTTTCAAGTCCTCAGTCACACGCGCAATGCTCATACCCACGATTTCCACCCTTTCTCCTGTAGGTGCATGGTCTTTGTAAGAACCAGTAAACGTACCCCAATGACGCCACTTGAACGTAACATTGGGTGGTCCCGATAGAACCTCAATCAACTCCCAGAGAAATCCATTGGGGAATGCTTCCAGAAAAGTCTGTGCCGAGGATTCAAAGGATTCAGCTTTTGCACTATAGTGCTGCGACTCACCAAGAAATAGGTTGTACGTTCCCCTATCTACTACCTCATCTGCCGTGTACGCCGGACCACTATTCGTTTTCATCCGAAACTTCTCAGCTACCACCGAAACCCACTGCTGGGGATTGGTTTTGAAGGATGCCTCCATCTCGAAGGTTCTGACTAAGTTTTGAACAATCGCCTCTAAAGACCCCTCAATGTGCTGGTATTGACTCTCTTTGCGGAGAGATTCATTGGTGCGGGAATAATCAGGACGCCCCAGATAGCGCCATTCAACTCCCTCATCATTGGAGATAACTATATCCCTGTCTTGTACCCAAAGAGGAACTTCTGCCGACTGTGCTGTGTTCATAATAGGTTTATGCGTTTATGCACGGTTTGATACATGCAATCAATATTTTGGCAGATAATATTGATGTTCTGTCAAATAAAGGAGGTAAAAATAAAATTATTCCTCTTTAGATAAAGAAACGATGAAGGCTCGCCCTCTTCAGATTGGTGTATCTCAGGTTATCCGCATTCCCTTAAAAATCTTTATCCTAGGGCTTTGCCTCAGCAGTAGTGGTTTGCTAGCACAGACGCTTCCACTTCCTGCCAACTTGATTGATTTAAACTCTGTGGAGGGAAAAAATTTACTGCTGGAAAGTCAAGCATTACAAGACTATTTTCCCCTCAGTATTCAGTTTGTCACTCAGCAAAGCCAAGCATACTGCGGCGTTGCCAGTATAGTCATGATATTCAATGCCCTCGGCATTCCTGCTCCCGAAGCTCCTGAATTCGGTAAATATCGCGTCTTCACTCAAAACAACGTGTTTAATACACAAACTCAAAATGCGATCGCACCTGAAGTGGTTTCTCGCCAGGGTATGACATTAGAGGAAATGGGTAAACTTTTGGAAAGTTATCCGGTTAAAGCAGACGTGTATCACGGGGGTGATGTGTCCTTAGATCAGTTTCGCTCCCTGGTGGTGAAGAATTTACAAGAACCCGAAAATTTTGTCATCGTTAACTACTTACGAAAAATAATGGGTCAGGAACGGGGAGGACATATTTCCCCTGTGGCAGCTTATAACAAAGAAAGCGATCGCTTTCTCATTCTTGATGTCTCCCGCTACAAATACCCTCCAGTTTGGGTGAAAGCAGAAGAACTCTGGAAAGCAATGGCGACAACCGATCCAGTTTCCGGCAAGACGCGAGGATTTGTGCTGATAAGCCGCCGCTAATCGCTAAACTCTTTCATTCCAATTTGGCAAGAGCGATCGATCTCTACCACAGGCTAGAGGCACGACATGTCATGCCCCTAGGAAGTCGGAGTTTTTATCACAACTGCTCGATTATTTCTGCCAACCTGCACTACGGGACTACCTTTACTTGGGTTCCGAGACTAACCTGACGAAATAATTCCTCGATATCCTTGTTGTACATACGAACACAACCATGAGACGCGGCCTTTCCTACTGAATTTGGATCGGGTGTACCATGAAAGCCAATCCAATCTCTACCATCTGTCCAAAATCCAATCCAGTAACGTCCCAAAGGATTTTTGGCAGTGCCTCCTGGAATAGACTCTCCTGTTAAAGGGTGTATCCAAGTGGGATTTTTAAGCATTTGAATAACTTGAAAATCACCCTTTGGCGTTTCCCAGCCGCGACGACCTATTGCTACCGGATAACTTTTAATTGGCTTGTTTTCGTGATAAAGGGTTACTTGACGGCGACTGAGACTGATTTCTAGGTGTGTAACTTGAGTAATTGCAGAGGGAAAATTATTAGGAATTATTAAAGGTTGTTCTGCCGCTAATAACACTTCAGGACTAGTATACAATCCAACTGTTAATATCAGAATTATCAATTTTGCTGATTTTTTTAGCATTTTGGTAGCAGCGAAGCAACTTCTTCAAAAAAAATCACTTCCGTTTAACTTTTTCCTCTATTTGCTTTGTTGAAAACAAATATACTCCCGAAGAGGGATGGATATTAAACGGCAGCGATATTAAATTCTTGGACCTATCGAATCACCAGGTTCACAAATCGCACAGCTTTAGGTAAGGAGCAAGCTACCTGGAAAATTACCAGAGAGCTCTAACACCACCCGTTTCTGTAACTCCTGTATTTCCTGTATTGAAACCACGGTTATTCTGTTGCTGGTCGTTGGTGAAAGTGCGGTTATTCTGCTGGTCGTTGGTGAAAGTGCGGTTATTCTGCTGGTCGTTGGTGAAAGTGCGGTTATTTTGCTGGTCGTTGGTGAAAGTGCGGTTATTCTGCTGGTCGTTGGTGAAAGTGCGGTTATTCTGTCGGTCGTTAGTGAAAGTGCGGTTATTCTGTCGGTCGTTAGTGAAAGTGCGGTTATTCTGTTGGTCGTTGGTGAAATCCCGATTATTCAATTGCTGGTCATTGCTCAAACCCGGATTATTCTGCTGGTCGTTGATGGAACCATCATTATTCAATTGTTGACCCTCCATGAGGGTTCCACCATTATTCATCTGCGGCCCATCGGTGAAACCACCGTTAGGTGATGATCCACTACCGGGTGTAGTCTGAGCGAATGCAGGGATACTCAGGAGAACACTGGCAATAGTAACTCCGGCAAAACTCGTAAGCTTTTTGATTGAAAAATTTTTATTATTTTGTGCGCTCATTGGTATCTCCTTATTTGAAATAAATGCTTTCTGAGCTTCTGGGTAATTAAAATCAGCTCACCTATGGATTTGTTCTCTTTTAGGAGAATTTAACGATTTTAAGCCTGAGTCAGAAAAGCCTATTTTGTGAATCTTGATACTTAAGTTAAATTTATTATTTCTTCTTCTCGTCCACCTAAGGAGTCATTTAATCAATAATTAAATTTGTAATTATCAACACAAAAACTTCAACTCGAACATCATATATAAAAATCCAATTATAGACTTCATTCTTAAGGAATAATCAATAAGGAATAATTTAGCTTGAACTGTTAAGGCAAAGAACCCTATAACATAGGGTAAATCAAGTTTCCAGCCGCTTCTTTCCAATCTGAGAATAGCGCTGAGGGAAGTGAGGTTTTCATGCCCTGGCCTTTCAACTGTGAAAAGTTGTAGCCTTATCAGCCCCAGACATTGCAAAATAGTGTCAGTGCTTTCTTATCGCTGCCTTTTATGCCGACTGTACTTGCTGATGCTAAAAATTTGCTCTCTGACCTGATTGCTCGCTATAGCTCTCGTGTCGATTACTTAGCGATTCGGTTGGAAGAATCAGAAGGAACTAGTATTTTATTGCGAGGTGACAAGGTAGAAACGCTGAGTGAAGGACTGTCGGTTGGGGGACAGGTACGAGCTTGTTATAAAGGAGGCTGGGGTTTTGCCAGTTTCAACCAACTTTCGACCTTAAAAGAGCGAGTTGAGGAAGCGATCGCAGCAGCGAGGATTGTTGGAGATGAGGAGACGATTCTAGCTCCTGTTAAACCCGTACAGGCTATTTGCCAGCTACCCCTCACCGGCACCGACCCCCGCACCATCTCCCTGGGAGAGAAAAAACAATGGTGCGATCGCTACAACAAAATCCTCAAAAGCGTTGACCCCAAAGTCACTACAACCACTGTGCGCTATGGGGATAGTACCCAGCGCGTCATCATTGCGACCTCCGAAGGCACCCTGATTGACCAATCCTGGGTCGATATGGAAATGCGCTTCTCTGCCACTGCCCGTAACGGTGATATTGTCCAAACGGGAAGAGAAACAATAGGGTCTCGCAAAGCCTTTGAAGACCTGACGAATCTCGATGAACAAGTCAGAAATACCGCCCAACGCGCCGTAACAGCCCTATCCCTACCTCCCGTGAAAGGAGGGACTTACACGGTAGTGATTGACCCCATTCTCACCGGGTTATTTGTCCACGAAGCCTTCGGACACCTTTCCGAAGCGGACATGGCTTACGAAAACCCCGACTTGCTAGAAGTGATGAGCATGGGGCGTCGGTTTGGGCCAGAAGAGTTGCAAATTTTTGACGGTGCTGCACCCCTAGGGCATCGGGGTAGCTACTTCTACGACGATGAAGGCACACCCGCCAGCACAACCCAGCTCATTAAAGATGGGATGTTAGTCGGGCGTCTCCACTCGCGGGAAACGGCAGGGAAGTTAGAGGAAACCCCAACCGGTAACGCTCGTTGCCTCAACTACCACTATCCCCCCATTGTCCGCATGACCAATACTTGGATTGAGCGGGGAAAAACGCCAGTAGCAGATTTATTCAAGAATATTAAAGAGGGAGTCTATGCCCGAAACTGGATTGGTGGCATGACTAATGGCGAAATGTTCACCTTCAGTGCAGGGGAAGCTTGGATGATTCGCGATGGCAAGATTGCCGAACCAGTAAGAGATGTGACGCTTTCCGGTAATGTCTTCAAAACGCTAGCAGATATTGAAGCGATCGGGGATGACTTCTACTGGGATGAATCCGGCGGTTGTGGCAAAGGTGGGCAGAGTGGATTAGCGGTCGGTTGTGGTGGGCCCAGTTTACGCATTCGCGATGTCGTTGTTGGCGGCGAGGCGTAGCTTTTCTTTCACGAACCCCTGGCTACGTTTGCGTTGAAAAGATGATAATTAGGGATTTTCCGACTACACACAATGAGCTGCGATCGCAAACATTGTGGTGAAAATCCCTAACCTTCTAACTTTCCAACCTTAAACCGATTTTCTGGCAAATCCATATCCTGAATAGCACTGGAATTACTTTACCCTTTTCTCTTAAAAATGGTATTGTCAGCAACTCAGCGACATTCTTGATCGTAGAAAGACGCAAGTTTACTTCGATTTTGTACTCGCTCGTTACGGATAAGGACAGCCCTAGTCAGAAGAGGTCTAACAATGAGTCAGAAACGTTCGAGCTTGAAACCGATAGAAGGAGCAAGGCGATCGCTCAGACGCAGGTTGGATCTCAAAGGTGAGTTGGTAATGGCGCTGCTACCTACAGTCATCATCCTTACGGTATTGGGTTTGGTGGAGGTACTTAGTCGGCAGCGCCTACTGTTCGCTTCCCTTGCCTCCAGTGCGTTTTTGATTTACCTTGACCCTCAGCACGGCACGAACACGGTTCGGACACTGGTTATCTCCCAGATGCTAGCAGCCAGCCAAGGTCTGTTGATGTACATGATTTTTGGTCCCGGATACGCGTCTGGTGGGATTGCAATGGTAATAACCATTGTGCTGATGATTCTGGTTGACGCCGTACATCCTCCCGCCGTCGCTACTTCACTAACCTTCGCTTTCCGTGCTGGCAATGAAACTAACTTAATCTTGTTCGCTATGGCAGTGGGAATTACAGCACTGTTGGTTTTGATGGAACGACTGACGTTGTGGTTTCTTGCAACTTATCGACCCCGCTAATTTGGGCGGAATCGTCGAGCAACAATGAATGCCTATTCTCGATCAGGGTCAATGGGGTCATACAAGGAAAC
>JBFLZA010000098.1:0-17386 GCA_040756535.1 Cyanobacteriota bacterium | reverse complement strand
TGATTGGCTAGGGTCAGTTGTTTTGGATATTCCCGACGCCTTAGTCCAGGTGCAACGACCCAAAGATTTAAACGAGGTAGCGGTGACGTTTGCAGCTTAGACAGTTTTTGCCAGACTGATTCATAGAATTGCTCTGGGTGCAAAAATATAAAGGAAGGAGCAGCCGTTTGATTGTTGTTGTGCTTCAGTTGGTCAATGGCTAAGGCAAAGCTCAACCCCAGAGCAACATCCTGAAAGTTTTGGTATCCTACTACCATCATCATTGGGATAGTTGGCTCCAAGTTCATATGTTGGGCTACTTGTTGAGGATGGAAGGATTTGAGAAACGATAGGTTGGAAACGACAAAAATACAACTGACTAGGGAAATAGAGAGAAAAACAGTGGCAGGTTGAAGGTTTGAAGGTTGAAGGTTTGGAGGTTGAAGGTTTGGAGGTTGAAGGTTTGAAGGTTGAAGGCTTGAAGGTTGAAGATTTGAAGATAAATTTAAACTTTCAACTTTTAACTTTCTAATGTTCAACCTTCTAGAGGCGAAGCTGGCTCCTAACAAAGCACAAATAGCAGGGTAGTAGACAAAGTGATACCGAGGTGCGATCGTAATGTCCTTACCTAGCAGGTAGATGATTGCTAAAAATTGCAGAAGTACGCAGAGTATGAAACCAGAGAGGGTTAAGGTTGCAATGCGTGTTTCCTGCTGCCGCCAAAGTTGCTGGAACCCCCGAATACTGTGTTGCGCTACCCAAATGCCAAATACAATTGTCAATAACGCAGATATTACCTGAATCCACAGGGGTTGACCTTCGACTGGCAGAGCGATTACCATGCTCAGCCAACCTACCAAAGTTTGGTATAGAGGCGCGAGGTGTTGAGGTTTTGGTAACCAACTGGTTTCTGGACGCCCAAAATCACCTAAAACAATGGGCAACCAAGGTAAATAGCTGATTGCCACACCCATTACTACCAGCGTGACAGCTAACCAACTGCTTTTCGGCACCATCCGACGACGCCAGTACATCAGCCCAATTAGGGTAAGTAACTGAGCAATGAAGGCGAGAATAAAAAAGTAGTGGACGTAGCAACCAAAGCTGTTGACGACACCCCACAATAACCAAACTATCGGTTGTGGGAACTGTTTGCGGGAATGGAGTGTGTGCTGAATGTGCATTAATCCCAGTAACGCCAAAATGATTAACAGCACTGGCAGTGTGTAGTGACGCGCTTCTTGGGAAAGGTAAACGGCAAAGGGAGAAACCGCCATGAAAGCCGCTCCCATCAAACCAGCAGTTGGGGAAAAGGCGATACGATTGAGGCAGTAAATGGATGCGATCGCACCGACTCCCAATAAAGCCGGTAATGCCCGTAGTTTCCAACTCAGCGGTTGTGCAATGGGTTCTACCCCATTCAACCACTGGTGCATCAAGCAAAAAAATAAAGGCGGATGGGTGGATTCGGTAGCAACGGCTTGAGCAATATCAGAACAGCTAAGATTGGGCTGTAGTGTAAACAACTCGTGCAAGGTTGCAGGAGAAAACACCACCTCTAGCGGTACATCTTGGTAGCGGTGTCCCAAGCTCAGTAAAGCCGTCAGCACCTCATCGAGCCAAAAGGGCTTGAGGTCGAGATTCCAAAAGCGCAGGACGGCTCCCAGGGCAATGACCCCAGCCAATACCAAGTAATGTAGAGAAAGGTGTTTGCTTTGATTCATTGTTCAGCCTACTTGCCAAACTACTCTACACCAGATATTAGGCTTTCAGACTCACGCTTAGAACTTGCAGAGTTATCCTCCATCTACCCACATCTGAAGTACAGCACTCTTTTTTCCCATAGGCAACACCATTATGCGATCGCACGATAGTACACAGTACTGTAGCGTCATGTTGCGCCATTATGCGATCGCTGATTCTATCTAGCAGCCTTCATCAGTCAGTACCAGCACTGCTGACACCACTCTCCCCACCGCCTAAATCACTACTGTTGCTGTCGATAAAACCACTTCTACTATTGATGGATGAGAACCACCAAACGGAGGGCACAACTAGCGCAGTGATTAGAAGGATGCCTAAGGCGACAAAGCCAGATGACTGATTAGAGCTAGCTGTCTTGCTAGTATCAGTAAGCGCAAAATCTTCAAAGGCGGTGATATTGCCACCGAGTTGGGTGATGAGTGACTTAGTCCCAGCTAGGATAGCACCTTCAAAGTTACCCTGTTTGAATTCAGGGAGAATATCATCTTGGATAATATCCCTTACTTGTGAATTTGGTAATATGGCTTCAATGCCGTAGCCCGTTGCAATTTCTACACGGCGATCGCTTTTTGACACTAAAAACAGCAGCCCGTTTCTACCAATATTCCAGTAATTGAATAGCTTGGTGGTGAAAGCTTTGGGACTGGATGCAGGTGTCGTTTCCGGTACGGTAACAACAGCAATTTCATCCCCAGTTTGACGCTCTAACTCAGAGATAATCTCGTTGAGCTTCGCTTCTGCATCCGGACTGATCAGTTGTGCCATATCCGTCACCCACCCGCCAGAAGCGGATTGGGGATTAGGCACATCCTGTATCGTCAGGGCGTAACTCGGCAGTGGTAAAAGAAATACACTGAGGCAAAGAAAAATTGTCCAGAAAGCGCGTTTGGCTACAAATGCTCCAGACCACATGGTTGTTGCTATGTTTGATAAACTAGATCAGAATTTAGTATAGTCGCGCATTTCCGTAAGTTGGCGCTACTACAAACTTGATAAGAGCTGAGATAGTAATTTTGGAAGCGATCGCATTCTGAGCCGTTTGGGGAGGGTGGATAGGACGCGATCGCCAATGCCTGATGATGTGGTCACACAGCCAATAGGGGAGCTCAGCTATTCCCCATTGAATTTACATCGGTTGGACGGGCTTTTCGGCCCATCCCACAAGAGTTTTAACAATATAGTGCAGACTAGATGTGGAACAGCTTATTACTAACTGTAGGGTGGGCTTGCGTTAAGCAACGATAACATAAACTTTTCCAGCTTTATAGCTTTTGCCTACCCTACCCTTCTCGATTCGGGTAACTTCTCTTCAGATATTTAAGTTGGGATGATTCACCATCTGTTCTTGAACTCCCATCCTAATTTCTTTAGCTAGCGTCGTAATTTTCTCCATGCTATCAGGTTGCGATCGCACTGCATTTGCGATGGCTTGGACGGTTTGAGCAACTTCCGAGTCTGCTTTTGCCGCTGCTTCTACTTGTTGTTCAATATAAACTGCCTGATCGCCATTCAATGGCTCTTGCTCAGTTAGTTCTATCTCAGTAGCTGTGGTGGGAAATCTCTCTTTGAGCAGATGTAATAATCTATCGCCTTGCTCACGCACATTTGTATCAAAAATTCCCCCTGTTTTTTCAACCGCTTTTGCCGTTACTAGAGTTGCGATCGCTTCTGCTGTCAATGATGTAGATTTCATAAATCACGATTTAAATCCGTCATAACTTCATCTTACTCAAACACTCCTTCTCGTCTAAAAAGAATTTAGCAATAGAGCAGCAAGATGCATTAGCGAAGCGATTCTGGAGGAGAAGCGCGTCCTTCGTTCTTTCAAATTAGTCACCTATAGCAAATCTCTCTTACTCTAGCAGGAAGCAACTTTACTGAAGTAGCGGTAAAGAAGCAAGGAGTCTCAGCGTTAGCTTAACCTACCACGCTTGTTTCTTGTCTTCTCAATTCTGCTACCTTATTACTGAATTTATTTCATGTTTTTCTAAGTTTTTCCTAAATTGAGGGCGATCGCTTCTTTGTAGCCTGATCGCGATCGCCACGGATTTGACCTTACCTAGACCAACTGAATTGACCAACTGAATTTAGATGTACCGATGTGTGATGATGCATCAATCTAATTAGAACCACTGAGCTTGATTAACTAGTGCAACATAAGGTTTGATAGTTGCTCTTTTTGGGTAAATTGTAGGGTCGCTCAGAAAAATCAAGCACTTGATAAAGTTTTGTGAGACTCTTGTCTGTATCAAATAGCGAAAAATTTAAAGAGTGGAAATAGGCAATATCTAGAATCTGACTTAGGTGATGACAAAAATTTCCTGAATAGCGATTTTCTCCACTCTTTTCACTGCGATTTTTTCTCAATTCAAACAACTTTTTCAGAATCACCAGTTTTTGCAACGTCACTCCTAACACGGCAGAGGGTACACTCAACCCCGTCATCTCTCGCATTGGTAAAGAAACAGTCTGATCAAATTGAAACTGAGCATCCTTGAGTTGAAACAAGGCACACAATTGGTGAAAAACCTGAACTTGGAATAAATGTTCCAGTTGTTCGACTTGTAAAGCCCCTTGACTCCTCAAGTACAAACCTAGTGGTTTATTGGGTGGACAAAACTGAGCTAGCTTAATAACGACGCGATTGCTGACCCAAGAGTATTGATCGATCAACTCAATCAAACCTCGCTCGTTTAATTGGTTAGCAGCAGCCACAATCCTTCCCTGATTCATCCATAGGTAATGAACTGACGGCAGTGCTGGAGATTCTGACAAGGGATGAATCACCAGCAAGCCAGTTTTGTGCCCTTTCTCGATAAACTGGAAAATTTCTGGCAATGAAAAATCTGCCAAAGAACCTTTAATAGACATAGTTGGTGCATCAAACGTAAAAAAAACTAAACCTCTTGTTCTGTTATTGTCTCTATTAGGTGATGGATTTCATACATTTATTTCTCAGAAAGAGGTTGTATCGAATGATAGACTCGCGCCGCCAGCTTGGCAAACAAGCTAATGAGACTTCTGAAGAAAAGTTCTCGCTCTAGAGAGGAAACTTTTTTGGAGAATCTAACGAAAGATGAATTGGCAAACAGCGATAACAATACTAATCCCTTTTTGAATAGCGCTTGCAGCTCACTAACAGAGGCTGGGATTTATAATGTTTCTGTTCTGTATTCTCTCTTCTTCAGCTGTGACTACCACTCCCCTGTCTAGTAGTTCCCAACCCGATGCTAAGGCCCCAACCCAGCAACCCGACGCTTTAGGGCGCTTTGGTAAGTTTGGCGGTAAGTATGTGCCTGAGACGCTAATGCCTGCCCTAAGCGAGTTAGAACAAGCGTTTTGGCAATATCGCAATGACCCAGGCTTCCAAGAAGAACTGCAACAGTTGATGCGAGACTATGTAGGACGCCCCAGTCCTCTCTACTTTGCCGAACGCCTCACTACTCTCTATGCCAAACCGGATGGCAGTGGCCCACAGATTTATCTGAAACGGGAAGATTTAAACCATACCGGTGCTCACAAAATTAATAATGCCTTGGCGCAAGTATTGCTAGCCAAGCGGATGGGCAAGCAGCGAATTATTGCTGAAACGGGTGCCGGTCAACATGGTGTGGCAACGGCAACGGTGTGTGCCCGGTTTGGACTGGAATGCATTATCTATATGGGTGTTCAGGATATGGAACGCCAAGCGCTGAATGTGTTTCGGATGCGGCTGATGGGTGCCAGGGTGCAGCCTGTATCTGCTGGTACGGGTACGCTCAAGGATGCTACTTCAGAAGCGATTCGCGACTGGGTGACGAACGTGGAAACTACCCACTACATCTTAGGGTCAGTTGCCGGTCCTCATCCTTACCCGATGCTGGTGCGTGACTTCCAGGCAGTAATTGGTCAAGAAACTCGTGCTCAGTGCTTAGAAAAGTGGAACGGTTTGCCAGATATTCTATTGGCTTGCGTGGGTGGTGGCTCTAATGCTATGGGGCTGTTTCACGACTTTGTGAATGAACCCAGCGTGCGGATGATTGGCATTGAGGCAGCAGGGGAAGGGGTGGATTCAGATAAACACGCTGCTACCCTAACTCGTGGGCGTCCGGGAGTACTGCACGGTGCAATGAGTTATTTATTGCAAGATGAGGAGGGTCAAGTGATTGAGCCGCACTCGATTAGTGCGGGACTAGACTATCCAGGGGTTGGCCCGGAGCATAGCTATTTGAAGGATAGCGGGAGGGCAGAATATGACAGTGTTACTGACTCGGAAGCGATCGCAGGACTGCGACGGTTATCCGAGCTAGAGGGTATTATCCCAGCGCTGGAAACCGCTCATGCGATCGCATATCTCGAAACTCTTTGCCCCCAACTCAACGGCAGTCCCCGCATTGTCATTAATTGTTCGGGACGCGGTGATAAGGATGTTCAGACAGTTGCCAAGTTTATTAATTTAGAATCTGAGGAATAGGCAAGGCTGGTAATTATAGCTTTTTCTCGGATAAACAGCTAGACAAGAAAACCGTACAAAAGCAAAAGCTACAGTAGGAAAAGTGGGTAGTACTCAAATTTTGCACGGCTTCCCCTACCTACTGTTCGAGATGCAACAACGTTTGAGAAAGATTATCTTCGGATTGCTTGTCCTTGCTGGTGGACTGAGTAGTTGCACTACCTCTTTTGAGGCTGCAACTCGTGAGAGTCAACCGCTTCTATCGGAAAAATCCTCACCTTCCCCTGTGGTTCAATCGTCAAATAGTAGTGAGTTTGCTGCTTTGGAACAGTCTGTTTATCAACAGGTTAACCAATATCGAAAGTCCCATAATCTACCGCCTCTGAAGTGGGATGCCCAGATTACTCAGCAGGCGAGAAATCACTCTCAGGCAATGGCGAGTGGTAAGGTTCCTTTTAGCCATAATGGATTTGATGGGCGGGTTAAATCAATAGGCAAATCCGTTGCCTATCGCGCCGCTGCGGAAAATGTTGCCTACAACCAGGGTTATTCTGACCCAGGTAAGCAGGCAGTTCAAGGTTGGCTAAAAAGTCCAGGCCATCTTGAAAATATTGAAGGCAACTTTGACCTAACGGGTGTCGGAGTAACCAAAAATGCCAAAGGCGAGTATTACTTGACGCAAATTTTCATCAAAGGCCGTTAAATGGTTAAAGGTTGCAGGTGAGCAGGTTGGCAAGTTGCCAGGGCGAGCAAGTTAAGCTGTTTTCCTATCTCTCAACCTTCAACCTTCAAACCTTCAACCTTCCAACTTTCAACCCTCAAACCTTTAAACCTTCAAACCTGGTATGAAATTGGCAGATTTTCAAGTTTGCGATCGCGACCTTCCCGATGCTCTATGTAAAGAGTACCTGGCATCGGAAGCTATTGCTGTCGATACAGAAACAATGGGGCTGATTTACCAGCGCGATCGGTTATGTCTCGTGCAGTTGTGCGATCCAAAAGGCAGAGTCACCGCTATTCGCATTGCCAAAGGACAAACAGAAGCTCCTAACTTAAAGCAATTGCTGGAAGCAACTCACATTCTTAAAGTCTTTCACTTTGCTCGTTTCGATCTTGCCATGCTGCGGCAGAATCTCGATATTCATACAACACCTGTATTTTGTACCAAAATTGCCAGCAAGCTCGCCCGCACCTATACCAATCGTCACGGACTCAAAGATGTAGTACTAGAGCTAGAACAGGTAGAACTTGATAAAAGTGCTCAGAGTTCTGATTGGGGCAATGCCGCCAACCTCTCCGACGAGCAGTTGTGCTACGCGGCCAACGATGTTCGCTACCTGTTGAAAGTGCAGCAAAAACTCATTTCCATGCTTCAACGAGAAGACCGGTGGAAACTCGCTCAACAGTGCTTTGACGCTTTGCCCGTGATTGTTTCTCTAGATTTGTTGCAATACAAAGATGTTTTTGAACATTGATCGATGGAATTATGAATTATGAATTATGAATGGATTTGCAGTCCTTCATGATTCATCTTTTATCATTCTTAATTCGCAATTCACCATTATCGATTTATAGAATCGCACCCGTTGGCAAGGATTCTAGCGGAAAGCCAACAGCCTTCCATGCCGCTAAACCCCCTCTAATTTCAGAGACATTCCAATACCCAGCTTTGCGGAGTTTAGCTGCGCCCATAGCTGTCTGTTCATCGGTTGCGCCGTAAACATAAAGATCGCGACCGAGTTCTAACTTGTCCAAAACTCGGTCTGTCGGTTCGTTCAGCGGTAGGGGAACCGCTCCCATGATATGGCTTCTATTAAACTCGCTGCGATCGCGTACATCAAGAATCGTCAATGCAGGTTCACCCCAGTCCAGCCGTGTTTTTAGGTCATAAACAAGGGACTGCCGTTGTAGGGGACGGGATACGGGGATACTATTAAACAGCTTAATCATGCCTTAATACCATATTTCGTGCCATCTTCTGCAATGTAGCAATATTTTTTTTTATTTTCAATTTTTGTGAACAAACCTGGACTTATTGACCATCGCTTTAAATCTAGTCTTGTCTAGCCTTCTGAGCAGGGTGCCTTTCTCGTCTCCCCACAAACCAACTCTTGTTAGCTTTCTGCAAGCTAGCAAGAAATGCCAGCTAATCTCCTACTCTCACAGATAGATTTTTGAAAATAGTTGCTCCAGCGCTTAGATTGCTCAGTCAAAAGTCAGTTCAGCTAAAGAGGTAAAGCCTAATTCCTTCCATCAATCAGGCATTTACCTACCATTAGATTTAGGGTGGGTAATGTCACCAAATTTGAAAAATAGTCAGCAAATTCATGCTTATTTTTGCTATTTTGTCTCTGAAATCAGGCTTTAAATCCGGAAATCACCCTCTTACTGCTTACTATTGGTAATAGGCGCACATCGCTTGTGTGAAGAGAGCCAACGTCTTAGCACCGGAAAATATTATGCTAACTCCTAGCTTGCTGTAGCGCCAATTTAATTTACAAGGAACGCATTATGGAATAGCTGAAACAGAACGCTATGCGATCGCAACCCAGGAGACTCAAACATGAAGGCTGTGTTTACTAACTGGACTCGAACCACAATTATCTTGGTTTTAGGCGCTTTAGTCGTACTTTTGCTCAGTATTTTGCCCTTCACTCTAGCACCTAGCCACCAAACAACTCAGGCAGCTCAATCCCCTATAGAACTCACCGAAGGATGGCAATATCGATGGGGTGACTCTCCTCTAGATGAAGCGGGTATTCCCGTTTGGACTAAAGAAACATCATCACCTACTGATTGGCAATCGTTTCAGTTTCCTGAAAAACTCAAAACACCACCAGGAGAAACAATACTTTGGTTGCGCGTTCCCTTACCAAAGAAGCAATGGCAATCCCCAGCGGTTTATCTGCGCTCAGTCCCTTACATTTTAGATGCTTATCTTCAGAATAAACGACTCTATACCCAATATTCACTACCTACAGCGGGTGAAGCTGATATTGAAGGCTATCAGTGGCCGATTGTATCGCTGGAGTCAGATTTTCAAGGTAAAATTCTGTTTTTTCGAGTTTACGGGGGTAAGTCTTCTTCTATTTATATCGGATTATTCGACCGGGTTACCGTGGGTTCTCAAGCTGATTTAATCAAACGATTAATTCAGCAAGAACTTGATGCTATTTTAGGAGTATTTTTTGCGGTATTAGGGTTCATTGCTATTTTCTTGACCTCTACTCGACAAGAAAAACAAGCTTATTTATCCTTTGGTTTATTAGCGATTCTTGTTGGTTCGTATACTATAGCCCGCTCCGATTTAATTTATTTGTTTTTTGGTCAATCTGTTATTTGGGATTATGTTCATTACATCTCTTTCTATCTTATCCCCTTTAGTGCTTGTCTCTTTTTTGAAGAAATGTTTGGTGCCAGTTACAAGTCAATCATTCGATATTTGGGGCAAATTCATCTAGCCTATGCCATTGTAGCCATCACCTTAGTATTGACACAAACAGTACCTTGGAATTTAACTATTTTTCCAGCTCAATTATTACTCCTATTAAGTGCTTTGATTTTATTGGGGATTGCCATAAAAAATTATGCAAAAGGCAATTGGGATTATAAGTTATTTACCCTTGGCTTTATTATTCTAACTTTTTGTGCTATTCATGATGTTTTAATTTATATTTTTGAGCCTGTATATTTGTATAACAAGATATATCCTTGGGGAACGTTGATTTTTATCCTATTTTTAGGATTTATTTTAGAGAGCCGATTCAATGAAGCTCGCAAACGCCTCCAAGCTTATGCTGTAGAGTTAGAAAAAAAGAACGCTGATTTACAAAAAATCAATCAACTCAAAGATGAGTTTTTAGCCAATACTTCTCATGAACTGAGAACACCTCTCAATGGCATCATCGGTATTGCTGAATCCTTAATAGATGGTGCAACGGGTCAATTGCCTCAACCCACTTTATTTAATCTTTCTTTAATTGTATCCAGTGGAAAAAGATTATTTCAGTTAGTCAATGATTTACTTGACTTTTCTCAGTTAAAACACAAAAAAATTAATTTAAATATTAAACCCGTTGGAGTTCGGGAAATTACCAACGTTGTTTTAATGCTTTCCCAACCTCTTGTCGGGAAGAAAGACTTGCAACTCATCAATAAAATTGAGCCAGATATTCCTCCTGTAGATGCCGATGAAAACCGACTCCAACAGATTTTGTATAACCTATTGGGTAACGCGATTAAATTTACGCCAAGTGGCACGATTGAAGTTTTTGCTGCTGTTGTGAATAATGCAATTGAAATTGCAGTTGCCGATACTGGTATTGGTATCCCAGAGTCTAAATTAGACCGAATTTTTGAATCATTTGAGCAAGCGGATGGCTCAATTTCGCGAGAATATGGAGGAGCAGGATTAGGTTTAGCCGTTACTAAACAACTCGTACAACTTCACGGAGGTAGAATTTGGGTCGAATCTACAGTAGGAATGGGGTCGCGCTTTACTTTTACCTTACCACTATCCAAAGGCAAAGTAGAAGTTAAGCCACAAGATGAAATTTCTAGAATTCAAGAGTTTTCAGCTATTACAGTACCCTCCACTGAAGTTTTGGTTGATGGAGAAACATTAGTCCAGAATAAAGGAAAATTTCATATTTTAGTTGTAGATGATGAACCGATAAATCTTCAGGTTCTTATCAACCATCTTTCTCTACAAAATTATGCGATCACCCAAGCTTCCAATGGGATGGAAGCTTTAGCACTTATTGATAAAGGATTTAAGCCAGACCTGGTTTTACTGGATATCATGATGCCAAAAATGACAGGCTATGAACTTTGTCAAAAGCTTCGTGAACAGTTTCCAGCTAATGAATTGCCAGTGGTTTTATTGACTGCCAAAAATCAAGCCTCAGATTTGGTAGAAGGATTCAGTGCCGGTGCGAATGACTATTTGACAAAGCCTGTCTCTAAAAATGAATTACTGGCACGAATTAAAACCCACATTCGATTAGCAAAAATTAATGCCGCTTACGGACGGTTCGTTCCGCACGAATTTTTGCAATTTTTGGAACGAGAGAGCATCATTGATGTGCAATTAGGTGACCAAGTGCAGAAAGAGATGACCGTTCTTTTTGCGGATATTCGCTCGTTTACGAGTTTATCGGAGAAAATGTCACCGAAAGAAAATTTTGATTTCCTTAATGTCTACTTAAGCCGAGTCAGTCCTGTCATTCGCAAGTATCACGGCTTTATCGATAAATATATTGGAGATGCCGTGATGGCACTATTTCCCCAAACAGCTGATGATGCCGTGCAGGCGGCAATCGAGATGCAACAACAAGTCTCTCGCTATAATACCTATCGGCAAGAGCAGGGTGAAGAATCTATTGCGATCGGTATTGGTTTGCATACGGGGAGTTTAATGCTCGGTACAGTAGGGGAACCTGAGCGGATGGAAGGGACAGTCATTGCTGATGCTGTGAATCTAGCATCCCGTTTGGAAGGTTTAACAAAGGTTTATGGAGCGGATATCTTAATTAGTGAACAAACTCTGTATTCTTTGGATAACCCACAAAAGTACAGTTACCGATTCCTCGGTCGAGTCAAAGTAAATGGGAAAAGCCAACCTGTAGATGTGTTTGACGTATTTGAGGCTGCCCCCGAATTTATGATTAATCTCAAGAAGCAAACCCGTACTGAGTTTGAACGGGGGGTGGCTCTTTATGTGGAAAAAAACTTTGCCGAAGCCCAACAGGTGTTCCAGCAGATTTTACAACAAAATGAGCGCGATCGCGTTGTTCAGCTCTATATAGAACGTTGTAAGAAAGCGCGACGATTTGGAGTGTCTGAATTCGATATTGTCATTAGCTGATAAGAGATTAACTATGCATATTGTTCAATTGCGCCTAATGCTTTGAGTGCGGCTTTCTGAGCATCGGTGATACCCATAACGCCAGTGATATTCATCTCCTCATAGGGTCTTTCACTGCTCAGGATTTTCAGGCATTCACCCGTCTCGATATCCCAAAATCTTATCGTGCGATCGTCACTGCTACTGACAAGGACTTGACCTAAATCAGGAAAAAATCTTTCGTCAAGATGGGTGAAGGCAACTGAAAGCACCCAGCTTGTATGCTCTTGCAACACTCTTAGGCACTCGCCACTACGGACATCCCACAGCCTCACGGTTCCATCCAAACCACTACTTGCTAGGATGCGACCATCTAGACTGTAGGCAATCGAGTTAACCCAACTCGCGTGACCCTGCAAAATACCAAGGCATTTACCATTACAAATATCCCAAATCCTGATCGTTCGGTCTACACTGCTACTCGCTAGAGTTTGGCCATCCGGGCTAAAAGCTACACAAAACACCCAATTTGTGTGTCCCTTTAGCACTTTGATACATCTTCCAGTATGGATATCCCAGAGTTTCACCTGATGGTCGGCACCACCACTCGCTAGGATTTGACCATCTAGGCTATAGCTTACTGAAAGCGCCAAAGTTTCGTGAGCCTGTAAAACTTTGAGGCATTGCCCATTATTGATATCCCAGAGCCTCACCGTTTGGTCTAAACTAGCACTGGCTAGGACGTTACCATCGGGGCTGTAGGCAATAGACATTACCCAATTCATATGACCCTTAAAGGTTCTGAGGCAAGTGCCATCGGACATATTCCAGAGTTTCACTGTTCGATCCGCACCGCCACTGGCTAAAGTATCCCCTTGTGGGCTGTAGGCAACAAACCGAACCATGTCAGTGTGGCCTTTAAAGCTACGAAGACATCTACCATCGGAGATATTCCAGACCTTCACTAGTTGGTCTGCACCACCACTCACTAAAAATTGGCGATCGCGACTCAAAGCAATAGACCACACCCCGCTACTATATCCTTGGAATGTTTTGATACACTGACCATCCAAGACATTCCACACTTTCAGAGTTTGATCTTCATGAGAGCCGATTAGCGTTTCACCATCGGGACTGAAAACGATCGTGCGAATCCCGCTACTGTGTTGCAACGTTCTCAGGACTTGACCCGTGTTAATGTCCCACAACTTAACCGTTTGGTCTGTACTCCCAATCGCTAGCGTTTTGTTGTCACAACTGAGGGCAACCGCAGACCACCACACCCAACCATTGTGTCCTCCCGGTAACGTTCTTTTGCATTGACTTGTCTGAACGTCCCACACTTTAATCGTTTGGTCTTCACTAGCACTGATCAGGCTTTGCTCATCGGCACTAAACATCACAAATCCGACTACATCTTCGTGTCCCTCCAAGGTTTTAAGACATTGACCCGTATTGATATCCCAGAGTTTGATCGTTTTGTCTACGCTGCAACTCGCTAGCATCTGACCATTAGGGCTAAAGGCAACATAGGAAACCCAAGAGATATGCCCTGGAAAGGTTTTGCAGCACTGACCTGTATTTATATCCCACAATTTAATCGTTGCGTCTTCACTGCAACTTGCTACGAATTCACCTTGAGGACTGAACGCAACAAACAATATCCAACCGGTATGTCCGTGTCCGTGTAATGTTTTGCGGCACTGCCCAGTGCTGACATCCCACAGTTTTACACTTTTGTCGTCACTGCCACTGATGAGAGTTTTGCCATCGGGACTAAAGGCAAGAGCGCGAGTCCAACCTGGGCATTGTCCATCCCAGCTCAAGAGTTGTTGTCCATCTGCAACTCGCCATAGGCGTATCATGGCATGGCTATCAGCCGTAGCTAAAACTTTTCCATCTGGGCTTACTGCCATCGCAAAAACATAACCCAGGTTTTCAGTAAACGTAGATTTGGCTAGATCGGAACCCGAAAAATTAACGTGGTGTAAATGCACAGCCTTTAGATCAGCTTGCCAAACGGTTAGCTCAGAAAAATCGTGACCCCTTAAATCTTGCTTCAGATGAAGCAGGAGATTAATGGTATTTCCAGCAACATAGCCAGTTTCAAGGGGGAATTTTCCTCTTAGTGATGAGATAATTGCCATCAACTGGCTTTCAAAGCTCTCTGGAGTACCAAATACTCGCAATAGTTGCTTGCTGATGGGTTCAAGTAGAAAGTGACGTTGAATATCCTTAATATAGTCTTGCGCCTGAGCTTTAAGCAGTGCGTGATTTTTGAATAGAGAGATTTTTCTTATTTCTATTTCCTGACAAACTTCTTTAACTAAGCGATTGGTCACGTACTCCATGAGGACAGGCTGTAAGGTGAAGCGAGCAGACCCTTTTTCAATCAGTGACCTTCGCTCTAGAGATTGCAATGCCTCTAGGAGTTCAGAAGGTAGTATCGGCGATACCCGATCAGCTTTTAATTCTGTAATGGGAACGGGTTCGCGATTAATCGCCAGCCAGTACATTATCTCAGTCTCTAACTGAGATAGCTGGCAAAACTGCTGCTCTAGAATATTTTGAATATCCCCAAAAACGACTGTGCCTTGAGCAATAAAATGAGAAATATTACTATCAAATAAATCACGAATAGTTGCAGCAACAATTTTTAAGGCGAGGGGATTACCCGCATAAGATTGAATTAGGGTTTTCCAGTCATCTTCTGACCCTAAGAAGTTACCTTTACCTCTCAAGATTGCTTGTCCCTCTGCGGTTGCTAAACCTGGCAGTTGCAATGAGCGAACCGGAAATGTTTCGCCTTCTAACGCTGCAATTTCTTTGGTTTTTTCTCGACTTGTTAGCACTAAACAGCTTTGATGGCGCGACTCCCCAATCCGTCTGAAGAGTTCGCTATACCCTTCGCATCCCTCTTGTGTTGCAGGACTACAAAGAATCGTCTCGACATTGTCGAGTACGATTAGGCAGCGATGCTTTTTCAGATAATCGAGCAATCGGGAAATTCTGTGGTTAACATCGTTGGCTAAGTCGATTTCCTGCTGGTTCGAGAGAAATTGAACCAAGTCAGCAAGAAGGGATTCAAGGGATGGGGCGTTGTGGAGCGATCGCCAAATCACATACTCAAACTTATCCTGTAGTTGCTCCGCTAACTTGACAGACAAAGCCGTCTTTCCAATCCCACCAATTCCCAGCAGTGCCACTAACCGACAACGTTCCTGGATAATCCATTGCTCTAAAGTCGCTAACTCGGTAGCGCGTCCGTAGAAAACAGAAACATCGATCGCTTCTCCCCAATCGGTTCGATTTTGGAGTGAGTATTTTTGATTTTGGATTGCTTCGCCTAACTCTAGCAAGTTTGTGCTGTCTCGTACTGGAGGAAGTGGTTGCTTAGTGGTTGTGCCGTTAGTTTCATGCGATTGCGCTACGCGTACACTATGCGATCGCCACCGCCTCAGAACAGCACGAAAGTTATTTTTACTCACTCTCTCCCCTAGTGCATCAGAGAGCGTCTTCCATAACTGAAAGCCTACATATTTGACGTAACCATCATCGTAACCAGAGCTTGCAGCGATTTCTGGATAAGTCTTTTGCTCCCACGATTGGCGCACAATCATCTCTTGGAGGTCATTTAACGACCCTTTGCCGAGAATCATTTCTAGAGCTGCCAGGGCTTCTTCAAGCGTCATTTTTATTAAGACGTTGATGATTTTTGTTAAGTTTACTAACTTTTGATGACTAAATCAAGTTATCTCAGACCCATACAGCTAATCCGGAATCCTTTGGGTTGTAAAGGTTTTAACTTTTATCCTCAGTAGAAATACTCATTCCGGCGACTAACTTGAAGGATATCGCTTCCTGAGAACGGCATAACCATAAATACCTAGTAATTCTTAACAACTAACTTTAAGTCCTAACTTTCAATAACTTTTAGTAACTGACAAGCTTAATGAATCTTTATTACTCTCTAATCAAGGTTGTTAACGAAATCAAAAACAACAACCGACCTGCAAAACATAGAGCCTTGAAATCATTTGAAATATGACTACTACTTTACAGAGACGCGAAAGCGGCAACCTATGGGACAAGTTTTGCGAGTGGGTCACCTCAACTGATAACCGCCTTTATATCGGTTGGTTTGGCGTGCTGATGATTCCCACCTTGCTCACTGCCACAACCTGCTTCATCATCGCCTTCATCGCTGCCCCCCCTGTGGATATCGACGGTATCCGCGAACCCGTTGCGGGTTCATTGTTATATGGCAACAACATCATCTCCGGTGCAGTTGTGCCTTCAAGTAATGCTATAGGCTTGCATTTCTATCCCATCTGGGAAGCTGCCAGCTTGGATGAATGGCTCTACAACGGTGGCCCTTACCAGCTCATTATTTTCCACTTCCTCATTGGCGTCTTCTGCTACCTGGGACGTGAGTGGGAATTGAGCTACCGACTGGGGATGCGTCCTTGGATTTGCGTTGCCTTTAGCGCTCCCGTTGCTGCAGCTACTGCTGTATTTCTCATCTATCCCATCGGGCAAGGAAGCTTCTCTGATGGTATGCCTCTAGGCATCTCTGGAACTTTCAACTTTATGTTCGTGTTCCAAGCCGAACATAATATCCTGATGCACCCCTTCCATATGCTGGGTGTAGCAGGTGTGTTCGGTGGTGCGCTATTCAGTGCCATGCATGGTTCGCTCGTAACGTCTTCGCTGGTGCGTGAAACAACCGAAACTGAATCTCAGAACTACGGTTACAAGTTCGGTCAGGAAGAAGAAACCTACAATATCGTAGCTGCCCACGGTTATTTCGGTCGCTTGGTTGGACGTACAAACGAGATTGTATTGGGAACCGCTGCAAACAGTCGTACCCTTCACTTCTTCCTTGCAGCTTGGCCGGTTGTCGGGATTTGGTTCACTGCCTTGGGCATCAGCACGATGGCATTCAACCTGAATGGGTTCAACTTCAATCAGTCAGTGCTGGATTCTCAGGGACGAGTGATTAGCACCTGGGCGGACGTTCTGAACCGCGCCAACTTGGGGTTTGAAGTGATGCACGAGCGCAATGCTCACAACTTCCCCCTCGATCTAGCGGCTGGTGAAGCGGTGCCTGTTGCGATAGTGACTCCTACCATTCACAGCTAAGGCGGTTTTGATAAAGGCTTCAGTTGTAGGGTTCATTTAAGTTGCTGTAATGTGGTTGTCATGTAACATGACCTACAACTGAGTGTGGTGCTCCTTGATGGAGCACCATTTTTAGTTTTCAATCTCTATAGCCGTTCTCGCTTGTTTAATAGCACTAGGAAAACAACAGATATTTATGTTGACATACTTATTTCCAACCAATCAAAAATTAAATCTAACTGTTC
>JBFLZA010000097.1:0-17468 GCA_040756535.1 Cyanobacteriota bacterium | reverse complement strand
TTCGGTTCTATCTCCCCCGTAGCATCCGATGGATAGCAGTAATTCCCAGGAGGTAGCAATGTGAAGTACTACTACACTAACAAATTTGCCTATTGTTGCAATCAATGTTTAGCTTGCTTCGGATAGATAGTCTCCATCTTAAAATAGAAGCATGTTGAACCTGTCCTTCGCGTACCGAATCTATTCCAGATGTCACTTATGGAGGTGATAAGGCTTAACCGACTGGAGCTCAGCCGCTGCGTTTATCATGACGCACTGGCAACTAACCAAGGATTAGGTATACTTCATGAAGTTCCGGATTGACAGTTGCAGTATCAAATCGGAGTCCATCATTCCAACTGACGTTCCGTATACCAACTACTACACAGGGCAGCGCTGTAAGGATGTTTCTGGGTACTTTCTGCACAAGGCTGAACAGCAAATGGCATAGAACAAGTCTTTGCAAGGAGCAGCACCAGCCAACATGGGCGGAAGCTAGCCGCCTTGCTAAGGCGACGGAGTTTAGTTAGTAAGGGTGAGTACAGCTCACTCCAGTCCCGCTCTTTTGAGCCATGTTATTATAATTTGTTTTTTGAATGGCAATGACTGAACCCACCTTACCCGATAGTCATCTACTGAATTCATCAGCTGAGGTCAATCTGAAAAATCAGCCAAACCTACAGCAAGCCCAGGAAGCCATTTATAAATTCCTGAGAGACTCGGTTAATAACCATTCTCCCGAAACAGTACTGTTGGAATTCAAACAGCTATTTATTTTGGGTGATAGTACTGTCGATCCAGATGGAGCGCAAGCTCTTTACACGATTATCTTTAGTAATAATGAGGAGGAATTTAGATATACTCTAAAACGAGCATCTTATATATTAGTTAATAACTGGGCCTCTCAAAGAAAATATGATCGAATACAAGAACTTATCCAAATTTTAGCTGAGGCTAAAGAAACTTATTCCCCTCTCTCTCCAAGTCTCAAACGTCTAAGAAGTTGGATCATTAATTTTGTAGATGGAGAGGACTATCAACAACTTAAATTATTTGCTTCTCCTTCCAAAAATCAGGATAAAGGCTATTGGACTCATCGTTATACCTCTTACTTATTAGTCCCTCAATATCTCGATTCTAGAAATCCCAAAGAGCAACGAGAACTAGCCAGGAATCTCTCGAACCGCCTGAAAGAAAAGTACAAGCTTGATCTAGCTATGTACACAGCTCGCTGTGACTCTACTCTGAAAAAAGAGGAAATATCTAATCCAACTAAACTGGGAGATGGAGGAATTCGTTTAATCAAAAAAGTTATTTCTAGAAATACTTTATTCGACTATAGCCACCAAGCTCATCTTTTTTTACAGCAAACTAGAGAGCTAAACTATAAAGATTTTAAATTTAGATTGCATAAATATTTATGTTTTTATCTGGATAATAAAAAATTTCTAGATACTCTCAAAACAAAATTGAATGACAAGCTTGATAACCTGTACGAGAGCCATCATAAAGATAATTTAAGTGTTGATTTATTGCTAAGAACTTGTAGACAAATTATTGGATGGTTGACTACAGAGGATGGTCAAGAGCCTTCTTATCTCTTTGTTTTGTTAACAACTCAGGGGAATACACTGACTCTGGTTATCATACTCCTCAAAATAGTTTTGATTTGTCAGTATGTTCGCACTCATCTAGAAGTCTGTATTGCTCAGTTAATCCGTTATTACGAAAAATTCCCAGAAAAAGAGTGTCAGTGGTTTATCAATTTTTTAGAAATTTTTAACATTGTATTTGCCATTTATACCGAAGATGTGCAGTACAACTTAGTGAAAATCAAAGATAATAATTTAGATAGTCAGCGTGTTGCTGACTTGGACGCCTACCGAGTTTTTTCTCAATTTAAAGGAGCTGATCTCCGTGCTAATGATTTAAGGGGGGCTGATCTCCGCAATAGCGATTTGAGCGCTGCTGACTTGCGTGAGGCTAATTTGTGTGAGGCGGATCTGAGCCAGGCTGACTTAAGTCTTGCCAAACTGAGTAGAGCTAACATGAGTCATGCCATCCTCAATGAAGCTGAGTTGATTGCGGCTGACTTGAATGAGGCAAATTTGAACTGTGCCAGTTTAATTGCTACCAAACTGCGCCATGCTGACTTAAGTTTGGCAAATTTAAGCCGTGCAATCCTATCTCGTGCAACACTAAATGCTTCTACTCTTAGCAGTGCCAATTTACAAGAGGCTGACCTGCAATATACTGACTTAAGATATGCGAATCTAAGCCATGCGAATTTGATCGGTGCTAATTTGCAGTATGCTGACCTGAGCAATGCCGATCTCAGAGGAGCGAATTTGAGTGGTGCCAATCTCCAATCTGCTAACTTGAGTAATGCTAACCTTCAAGGTGTTAATCTCACTGACGCCAGTCTTAATCGTTCTGATCTGGAGTATGTGAATTTACAGAGCGCTAACCTAAGTGGTGCTAGTTTACGCCATGCAAGGCTAAGTTATGCCAATTTGAGCTATGCAGACCTGAGCGCCACAGATTTGAGCCATGCTGAGTTGAGTTATGGAGAGCTCAGAGGAACTGATTTGAGTGATACTCTCCTACGCCATGTCAATCTCAGTGGAGCTGACTTGAGGGATGCTAATCTCATTGGTGCTAATCTATACAGTACTAATCTACATGGTGCAAATCTGGAGAACACACAGTTCGGGGAAAGTTCCGAAGTATTTGGGATAACCCAAGAGCTGGTGTATTCAAACAAAAAGGCTTCCTACTAAAGATGCGATCGCCTAGCTTGAAAATAGGAGTCAGGAGTCAGGAGTCAGGAGCCAGGAGTCAGGAGTCAGGAGCCAGGAGTCAGGAGTCAGGAGCCAGGAGAGAGAGATTTCATTCTTTCTTTATGTGCCACAGCTCATGGGGCCTAATAGGGGAAAAACAGCCCTAAGAGGGAGTACGGGAATTTCGACATTTCCCGATCATGGAGCCGAACCTAATCAGATTGCTTTCCTCAATATTCTAAATATTAGAAGAGGTATTTGAAAGCTGCCTCTTTCCAGCTAAATGTCAAACCTTAGGAGGTAACAACTATGACACTCATTCGTTGGGAGCCTTTCCGAGAAATTGACAGCTTGCAACGGCAAATGAACCGTTTGTTTGACAACCTTAGTCACACTGCAACCGATGGAGAAAGCTTCGGAATTTCCTATATGCCTCCAGCGGAAATACACGAAACGCCCGAAGCTTTCCATCTCAAATTAGAAGTTCCTGGGATGGAAGCTAAGGATTTGGATGTGCAAGTGACGGCTGAATCTGTAGCGATTAGCGGTGAGCGTAAAGAAGAAACCAGAACAGAAGAAAAAGGCATGACTCGCAGCGAGTTTCGCTACGGTCAATTCCGGCGGGTGATTCCGTTACCGTCTCGGATTCAAAATGAGCAGGTTCAGGCTGAGTACAAGAACGGCATTCTAAGCCTGACTCTTCCCAAAGCTGAGGAAGAAAAGAATAAGGTTGTCAAAGTCAACATCGGTTGATTGTGTCGCGCTACTTAATCTTTAACAGGCAGTAGGTCGGTTTGGGTAATATTGATTAATACCTGTTTGAACCCAACCCATCTTAAACGACTATTGACCTGTTAAGAGGAGCGATTCTCTTACCCTAAATAGCTGTCAAAAAAATCATCAGTGAACGGTGTGAGGGCATTCCTTTAAATGCCCTCACATTAAGGTGTAACTAGCTGGCTTTCTGATAAGGTTTAGCTAAATTAGCACAATACTTATCACTCACCACTGTAGATGCAGAGGACATCTTAACAAGTTCTCTGTTAGATGAACGGTCTTTCAACTGTTGCTCTGGATGCATGACGAGTTTCTTACAAACAACTTGGCTGCTCCCTACATCTGCAAAGCTCCATATGTAGCTTTGCATGTTAGGGGTAGTCGCCCTAGCTGGGGGTAGCACAAAGGAAGACAGTAAAACTAATTCCAGAGTTACTAAAAATACAATTACGAATCTCAGCATAATGAATTTCTGTCTGTCTACAACTTTACTTTTATCCCTATTACTTTTATTATTCCCCAAATTTTCAGAATTGCTATCATCGCATCTGAAAATTTTTGCTTTCCTACGCCCTATTTTCCTCAAAGATTTATCTTTGACCTACTCCAAGCCAACCCTACTCTAGGAGGGAGATGAGTATGGGACTTAATTTTTCTTGCCTGATCTGTTCCCGTGACATACTCCTACACTAAATCGCAGATTATAGTGTAGGCTTCCTTACCTCACGATAAGGCTTTCCTGGTTATTTCCCTTTCGGGTATTGCACCACTTATCTAGAGCAGCCCCATGACTTACTCCCCGACAGACCGATTGCCCAGGCAGTTTCCATTCCGCACAGCCCATGCGTACACAAGCTACCAAGTTTTTTGGGAAGCTTTACACCTAAGTACTGTGAAGTTTTTACCCAACCACAGGAGCTACAATCCCGTAGCAATTTCTGGTTGGAACTCCCTAACTTCAGTTTTCAAGGTACAGACCTGTTTATGCCGTTTGCGCTGTTCACCACGTTACTAAGACGTGTCCGTTTGAGTCAAGGCAACCGTTGGTTAGACAGTGCATTAATTGTAGCAGTTTTGTTGATAATTTCCGCAAAAAAAAATGTCAAGCTAATTGGCATTTAATTGGCATACTCCTACACCCCTTTCGACAATTTCAATATGCAATTTAGATGCACATCAGCTTAACAAAATTGTTAATTTTTGGGATATCGAATCCTGTAAAATTAACATAGTGGTAGTCCATGTATGCCAACGCTAAATCAAAGATTATAGCTTGGGTCTTATAGCTCCCCCTAACCCCCACAAAAGATAAACTCCTGCCTCATCTCCGTCAGGGAGAGGTTTACTGGTTCTGTAGTCGCTGTCGGCAGGAAATACCAGTCAGTTACTCGAAACAACCCACGTTAGCGCGTTGGGTAGGAAGTTCTTTGCATCAAATTCGACCCTTCACTCGAAACAAAAATACTTATCTCTAGCTGCCACCCTGCTCTTGATCCAACCTCCACTGAGAAGTTGTCCTAATTACTAACCGCAGATTGATCCGAATGACAAAGGTTGTTACATAAAACTCTTGTAAACTCATGGCGATGGCTGGCAAATTTTACCAAGAGTGAGAGTACTACTTTTCTATGCTTGACTCCCTGTTCCATGCTTACACCCCTTTGCTCTTTTGGTCGGGTTTAGGACTCCTGCTGTTTCGGTTCATCCCAGCTAGTTTTCCTAAGCTGCTAGGTCTTGCGCTTTACTGGGTTGGTGTACCCCTGCAACTTTTAGTTTTGGGTCGTCAAACTGACTTATCTCACGGAGGAGAACTCATTCCTTTGGTAGCCGTGGGAGTTTTGTTGCTAAGTATGATCTTAGCGTTAGTAAGTTGGTGGGGATTGCAATGGCTAGTTCATCGAAAAGCAAGCGAACTGTCTCCAAGTAACCACAGTTCCCTGCTTCATTTTTTGTTTTTTAGCTTGAATGCCTCTGGGAGAGCAAGCTTGGGCAGCTTTCTTCTCGCTTCTATGCTAGGCAATACAGGCTTTGTTGGTTTAGCGATCGCACAAGTTCTATTCGGTGTTGAAAATATTAACTGGGCAGTACTATTCAGCGTTGCCAGTAATGTTGTGGGTAATTACGGGATAGCCGTCTTTATCGCCAGCTACTTCGGACACAGTGAAACCAAAAATCATTGGTGGATTCAGTTGCGGGATGTACTAACGGTTCCTAGCCTGTGGGCATTTCTGATTGGCTATAATACCCGCTCGGTGGAACTGCCTTCTAGGATTGAGTCAATCTTGGAGCCAGCCGTTTGGGTCGTGATTGCCTTTGCTCTGTTGTTGGTTGGCCTACGGCTAGGGTCAATACAAGGATGGAAAAGTTTGCAACGCGCTATCATTCCCATGTTAATCAGAGTTGTAATTGTACCTGCGATCGTGGGATTAGGCGCAACCTACTTTGGAGTCACAGGTGATTCTCGTCTAACACTGGTACTGATGTCTGGAACACCCACAGGGCTTTCAGTTTTGATTTTGGCAGAAGTTTACAACCTAGACCGAGAGTTACTCACTAGTAGTATCGCTATGACCTTTATTGGATTACTACTGGTAATGCCCTTATGGTTTGCTTGCTTTGCTTGAAAATGAACAATTAGCTCCCCTAGCGATCGCACTCTCTCCTCACTCCCCAAACCTGAAGTAAACCAATGAATTAGTACTTTTTTAGGCGTTTGGGAATTTTTCACTTAAAACTTATTATTGTATCAGTCCATAAAGTCTAATTCCAATAACCTTTAATAAGGCTCAACTTAAATATTTTCAATGGGAAATGAACCTAGCCATAAATACTCTGGAACATTGAGTGTTTTTTAGGGTTACCCGACCCAACTAGGTATCTTTACAAATTGAGTTGCTTAAATTTACTATTGAAGGCGAGAAAGAAAAAAGACGTTTTTGCTCTAACTAAAAGGACGCAAACAAAGATAAATGGATAGATCATCTCGCCTTGTAAGTAGGTTAATGTCATTGGCACATAAGTCACTAACCTACTGCCATCGCGATCGCAACGGCTGGTTACCAGTTAATTGCTACAGAAATTATTCCCTTAAACCCGAAAGAATTCATTAAAGCTACTTGAGAAAGCCAAAAAATGATTCGATGGTCGCCTAATCATTAAAAATGTTGGCGCATATTTACATTTACCTGCTTCGTAGCTAAAAACCATTAGTATTAAGGGCGGATCGTCATGATTTTTGTGAGTATTTTTTTACTAGTAATAGGTTTGTGGACGGCTTGGAATGGTCTCAAAGCCTGCGAAAAAGTCTATGGAATCGCACTGCTTTTCACGGGGTTGATTGTGGTAGCCTGGAGCTTGACTCTGGCTCCTTTATGGTTTCAAATGAGCGTGGAATTACTCTTACTCGGTTGGAGTTATTTCTTTGCTAACGGGTACATTAACCGGAGTAAGCGCAGAGCCAATAGAGCGCTCTGGTAGCTGTAAAACTTCCGATTTCCAAAAGTTGTTAACTAATTTATCAGTTACTAGATGAGTGAACGCTGGCTTAGAGCAGATAAGTCAGCGATGAGGGCTTTGCGATCGTGCATGGAACCGCAAGTGTTTTTATTACTCTCCCTTTCTGATAGGGAGGAAAAGTTTTAAAAACTGCAAGCATCTTTTTGTGCAGATTCCCGAACGAGTAGCTTTTCGGTTTTCCGTACTAATTAGGTATTCACAAAACTATAAAATTTTTCTTAAATTTAGTTTATAAACCATCGAGTTTGTATCAGTTTTGATTCTACAAGCTGCTTTCTAAATAGTAACAAGTAGCTTGCCAGCGCTTTGTGGTTTTGGTTTTACCATACTTGCAATAGGAGAAAGTGCAATGCGAATTGCTCAAGTTTCCCCATTATGGGAACGAGTTCCACCCCCCACTTATGGAGGAATTGAACTCGTCGTTGGATTGCTCACTGATGAGCTAGTCAGGCGAGGGCACGAAGTCACCTTATTTGCTTCTGGGGATTCTATTACTCTTGCAAAACTTGAGTCTGTTCATCCGCAAGCTATACGTTTAGATCCAACAGTCAAGGAATACAGCATTTACGAAATGCTGCAATTGAGTAAGGTTTACGAACGGGCACAAGAGTTTGATATTATTCACTCTCACATGGGCTGTGCAGCTTTATCTTACGCCAACTTTGTAAAAACGCCAACGATTCACACCCTTCATGGCGTCTTTACCCCCGATAATGAGAAGCTGTATAGACATGCCTGCAATCAGCCGTATGTTAGTATTTCTGATGCTCAGCGGGAGCCAAGATTAAATCTCAATTACGTGACGACAGTCTACAACGGTATTAACTTAAGTCAGTACGAATTTTTTCCCCAATCTCAAGAGCCTCCATACTTAGCATTTCTAGGACGACTTTCTCCAGAAAAAGGGCCGCATTTAGCAATAGAAATTGCCAAGCGTTCAGGTTGGCGATTGAAGATGGCGGGTAAGGTTGATGTTGTTGATCGTGACTATTTTGAGGGAGAAATAAAGCCTCATATAGACGGCAAACAAATTGAATATTTGGGTGAAGCAAGCCATGCCCAAAAATGCGAACTAATGGGCGGTGCTGTCGCTACTCTGTTTCCAATTACCTGGCGTGAACCCTTTGGTTTAGTAATGGTTGAATCGATGGCAACGGGGACGCCAGTTATCGCAATGGAGCTTGGTTCCACATCAGAGGTGATTGCTCACGGTCAAACAGGCTTTTTGTGTCATAGTGTTGACGAGTGTATAGCGGCGATTGATCAAGCTACACAGTTGAATCGATTTGCTTGTCGAGAATATGTGCAAAATCACTTCAGCGTGCAACGAATGGCGGATGGCTACGAAGCAGTCTATCAGCAAGTCTTGGCAGAACGATTTGCACAAAATGGTCACGTCCGAAATGCTAGTCGAGTTTAATAGCTAGGTGGAGCTAGAACAAGGCTTTAATAATTCTCACTTCTCGGTCTTATTTTCTAAAAACGACTTTGTTCGCCCAAATATCCATTTTTTGAATTTTTAATTTTGACCAAAATTGATGAATTGTGATTAATGAACTATCAAAAAATCACAATTCATTTTTGGCTTTTATGCTTTTATCAATATTTGTGCTTATTAAGTTTATCCCCTGATTGAAATACAGAGAAGGCAAGAGTCATTAGTCATTTGTCATTTGTTTTATGAATTACTAATACCAAATCAGCCTCATAAACCCCCTGAAAACTTTTACGCCTTTTTTCTTACAGCCCCCCGCTCCCATACTTTGGAGAAATGGAGATAATTAATCCGGATTTGGTAGAAAGCTCATTCCACCTATAAATAATGAATTCTATTTTGAGAATTCACTAGAGTAATACCATTTCTCTTGTACTGCGCTACACATTGACCCCCCTAACCCCCCTTATCAAGGGGGGAACAAGAAAATCATTTGTAGCAGGCTTTTAGTCGGAAGTTCCCCTCCAGGGGAACTTCCGTTCCGCCTGAAACCATTGTCCAGTGGGACTTTCCAGATTTGAGAAAGCCGCCTTACATGACTACAATCGCTGAAACTCTTATGAAGCGTGGATTTGATGCGATGTTATCTTGAAAACTATAGTAGAACATTTTTTGTGCGATCGCTAGCCTTACATGACTACATAATAGAGAGAGCAAAATGGATAGATTCCTGGTGAGTAAAGAATTTCAGCCAACGGAAGTCCCCGCAAGCGGGGGAACTTCCGTTAGTGAATTGGTATAAGGCACTAGCATAAGGCCCCTACAAGTAGAAGAGTCTTCCTATCTAAGGGATAAAACAAGAGCACCCTTTGCGGGTACTGCTAAGGAGAGAAGAGTCTTGCCATCATACAGGCATGACAAGCCAAGGACAGTTGAACTGAAACGGAAAGGTTCAAACACTAATCCTACAAAAGCTTGTTTATGAGTCCAAAAACCTGAACAAACAAGAGGCAACTAATCATGGCTAACGGAAAAACCGCTTTCAAGTCTTCCGCAATGTCCCATTCTCTCTCCTCTATTCCCACTAATGGCGCACAAAATTCATCTCTAAATACTGACAGCGAAACCTACTCCAAAGGTGTTCTCGGGCCAGTTTATTTTACGCTGTCTAACCTGACTGTTGCAGGAACCAACCAAGCTCTAGCTGATTTACATCAATCTCAGTATATTGTTGCTGCCGATGAGAATTTTATGGTGAGTGTCGATATTGAATTCAACAGCAGTCCATTGAGCAAACTTCTAATGTGCTTAGGTACAACGGTGAGCGTCAATTTCGGCTTCGAGGGTTTTGGTGCAGCAGCTGATGAAGTAGACATTCAAGCCAGTATCGTTACTCAGAAAGATGAGTTCAAGTACACCATCACTTGGATGGGAATCCCAGAGCAAGCAAGTCTGACTCCTGGACTGTATGAAATTGGTGCAACGGTTACTGTTGGCCCGTCCAACCATGCTTGTGCTCAGTACATTTATGGGTATGGTTACATTGAAGAAATTCTGCTCCAAGTTTATCCAGCTTTTCCTACTGCCTAATCTGAAAATAGGTTGAAGGTTAGAAGGTTGAGGGTTTGGGATTTTCATGGTACGAGTTGTGAGCTTTCGTCTCATACTGCCTAACTTGAGGATGTACCTTCTAAATTGAATTTCTGAAATTGGAGTACGGCTATCTCTCAAAGGGTAAAATTTATACTGGCAGATTGTAGTAATCTGCCAGTTTTTTCATTCAGCTAATGTACAGTGACTCATTAAATTGCCTGAAAGTTGAATAGTTCCTTAGTTGAGAGGTGTGTCTAAAATACAGGCAAACAGGCTTTGCAGATGGCCTCTACATGGCGGTGATCAGTGCCACAACAGCCCCCCAACACATTCAAATTCTTTAATTTGTCTTTCAGTTCACGGTACTGACTGCCGAGTTCTTCTGGATGGCCGTCGTCTAGTGTTTCCGACTCATTAAGTTCTGCATGGCTTTTGGTGGACGCATTGGCTCGGATGCCGCGAATTCGCTCTAACCAAGGTTCTTTAGAAGTTAGTGCTTCTGCAAAGTGAGTTGGGTGGGCACAGTTGATCATGTAGTAGACGGGGGCTTGGTTGGTGGATTGATCAACTTGGGCGATCGCATCTTGTAAGATCTGACCTGTAGGTAACTTGCCATCGGTTTCTACGGTAAAGGAAATCACCACGGGCATCTCAACCGATTGGGCGGCACGGGCAATCCCAATCGCTTCTTCAACATAGTTCATAGTAATCGCCGTTACTAAGTCAGCCTCGGCATCACGAAACGTTTCAATTTGGCTTTGGTGATAGTGCTGCGCCTCATCTACCGTCATCGCATCTGAAGGAATGTACCCATCGCCACGGGGGCCAACGCATCCACTAATCACCATCTGGCTTTGTTCAGTTTCGTATCCCTCACGAATGTCATGGAGCATGGTGATCGCCTTATGGTTGATCTCAGCGAGGGCTACGCTAGAGTAGCCAAGTTTTGTGCCCCAATCCGGATTGGCACGCCAGGTTGCACTCTCCAGAATCAATCCAACTTGATAGTTCCTAGCCATGGTGGCATAGGTGTGGAAGTATTGCTGAAGTGCTTGATAACCTGCGTTATACTTCAACAAATCAAAAGCAGCAAAGTCAGGTAACTCTAGCCCTTCATGAAAAATGAGTGTAGTTTCAAGGCCCCCATCGGTGAGAAATAAATTACTGGATAATTGGGGCAAATTGTCTCTGTATTGAGCCATTGGAGTTCTCCTATTTACGTTTCTCGTACTGTTCATGGCATCCATGTCAAGAAACATCGATAGCCTTTTTGCTCTGTGATTTGTGCACCCAATCGCTGATAAAAACTCAATCCCCGACTATTGCGAGCATCAGCAGTCCAGGCAAGATGGGTACAATTATTTATCTGGGCGATATGGGCAAGATTATGCATTAATGCTGTTCCTGCTCCTTGACTTCGCATTTCTTCATCGATGTATAAATCGTCAAGCCAAATGCTGGGTTGACCCGCAAATGACGAATACCTGAATCCATATAAGGCGAAGCCAACCGGATGCCCTAAAGTTTCTGCAAACAAAACATAGGCAAAAGGGAGGGGGCTAAACAGGGTTTTGCGTATTTTTTCTTCGGAGACTCGCAATACACCAGAAAAAGCACCAATATTGCGATCGAACTCTGCTTTCTTCTGAATGAATGAGAAAATCAACGACACATCATCGAGGGTAGCAGTTCTAACGAGCATTTATTCATTTCTACTAACCGACTCGGTGATCATAGTTGTGGATAACGCACCATTGGAAAAATCGGCGGCGATGTCCTCACCACAATCGTGTCGAGTAACTCGAACCCTTGCAGTTCAAAGAATGGAGTATTGGCTAGATTTGAGGCTTCAAGATAGGCGGGGATGTGATCGCGATCGCATTAGACTTATCTGGGAATTAAGATTGGATGCAGACAGCGCGACAGTTTTCTCCTAATTTTCGGACAGGCTTACTGTACATTCAGGTAATGCTCAAATCGCTCCCGGAGTTGGTCAACCGTCAAGTTCTGAGTCCAGTATTCAACTAAGGCGTGACCAAATGCCCAAGCGTTGCGATCGGGTGAAGCAGGATTTTCTAATAGTAATGGCCAAAGAGATAGTAAGTCAAAGTTGCGAATGTTAGAGTCGCCCGAACTCAAGAGCGAGAACAACTCATACGCCATCTGGAGTTTACCAATAACGATCGGCAACTCTTCTACTGGGATTTTTTCGGCTAGCAGATAAGCTAAGGTTGGCTGTCCAGTTGTCAGCGTGGAAATAAAGCGGAGAACGGGACTTTTTAGCAGTGCAGTTAGTCCCTGTGTAGTAGCCATTTGGAAAGTGTAGCGATCAATAATTTTAGCAGCAGCGACGGTGCGGGCTTCTAAGTTCCGCAAAAAGCGGGCAAGGCGGAGTTGCTTGACAGGGTCGATCGCATCCACTAATGCTAACGATAGCGCGTCCACTCCCCACGCCGTTCGACCCGTTTTGCTATCACTGGTTACGATAGGGAGAACAAAATCGCAAAATTCGTCCAGACGTTCAGCACGATACTCAGTAGCTTCTCGAATCGCTTTTTCCTTGGGACGTTCGCCCCATTCCCAATCATAAGGCGGTTCCCACTCGCGGATGGGACGCAGGCGATCCACTTGGGTGACAATTGCGATCGCAGGCAAGTCTGCAATATCTGCTTTCATGTCTTTGAGAAAGTCCACATCCATTTGCAGAGCTGGATCGAGGGCAGGGGTAACCAGTAGCAGCAAATCTGCATTGGTGGCATAGTCGAGTACGAGTTCCCGCAAATCGGCACGGTTCACCTGTTCGTAACCGGGAGTATCCCAAAGTGTTAAGGTTTCTCCTGATTGGGACTGCCAGTGGTAATTTTGAATGCGATCGGTACTGGGTAATACATCAACTTCAGCCAGATCAGATTGAAACAACGTATTAATCACGCTGCTTTTTCCGGCACCTGTTCGCCCTACCAGTAGAATATTGACAGGCTTTTGCTCAACCGCTTCGGTGGGTTCAGCTTGAGTCAGAATTTCTCGGAGGGTTTGGGTTTTTGCCTTAGGTAACGTTGGTGTAGTTGTAGTAGCCGCAAATTCTGAAGGTAACTGGATGGTGCCTCCGTAAAGTGCGATCGCTTGCCGACATAAGTTTCGCAGTGCGGCTTCCCGTAGCGACTGACCTAAATTTACCAGAAGTTGCTGAGTGGCTTGGTTACTAGAACGCTGACTTGCAACTCTTGCGGCTGCTGCTACAGGATTTAATACCCACTGCGCCCAGTTCCAAACTTGCCAAAGTTTACGAGCAGATGGCTCTAGTTTGCGGTAGACTTCGTAAGCTTGGTAGGCTTGCCCAACTGTAACTTGATTAAGGGCAGGGGATAGTTTTTGCATCCATCGATCCATATCATCCATTGTTCCCCGAATCAGCCCGTAAGCTTGGGGAACGTAAATGGAAAGCAGGGGATACTTCACTTCAGGATGGTAGATGTGTGCGATCGCAACCACAACTTCTTGGCATCGCTTCCAAAATATTGACCAATCTTCCCAAATCGGTGGATCGTTTTGTGCTGCTGTCAGGATGCCTTGGAGTGAGGTTTCGGCTTTACTGGTGGCGTCACTTCCAGCCGGCAGTGCTGTTGTATCGTCGGCAGCAGCTTCCAGTTCTTGGTTGACTTCTGCTAATACAGCTTCTAACTGGTTTACCTCAGATCGAGTCCATTTCACCAGCAGCCAACGCCAACCCACTAATAGGAGGGTGAATACGCCCCAAATCCAATTAATGCCCCAATCGTGAATCTGCCTTCCTGCGGAGATTAGTAGGAAGGTAATGATAATTGCGATCGGGAGTGCCAACACCACCCACTGCCAAGGTTTTAATCGCACCATTGCCCTGTGCCTCGATTAAACTGCTTATACCGTTATTGTCGCTAACATTCCTCTGACGCTAGACCGTCTACCGGGGGATAACATGACGAATAAGCACGTTCAACTGCTGATTTTTGCCCACAAAGCCACAGGCAATGAGCGAAAGCAAATAGATATGGGTAAAATTTACTTATCGCACAATTGTACTGACCTGACTATTTGTAGCGTATGGCATATACTGACGAGGAGTTCAAAAGGTTACTAGATGCACTGACTTATGATTTACTTGAGGCGAATCATCACTATCGCTTGTATCATAATCTTCAGAAATCTCTTGAAGAGTATGAAAGTGAGATAAATACTTATATTGGTTTTTGGAACTTAACATTTAATGCTCATCGTGAAGCTTGTTTCCTACATTTATGTAGAGCTTATGATAATCATCAGAAAAAGAGCAAGAATGACAAGAGGGGCATCTTAAGTCTTCAAACCTTACTTCGGATTATTCAGGGTGATAGTGAGATATTTGATATATCGAGGTTCCGAGAACGTCTGAGAGAAAATCCTTATGTCGATAGCTTAGCTCAGTATGATAGAAAGCCACCTGATGAGCAAATCCAGAAAGACATTAAAACTGTTCTTGATGATGATAATCCTCTTGTACGAAAATTGTCTAAACTAAGAGGTAGCAGGATTGCTCATACAGATCGAAATTTAATTTTGACAGGAAAAGATGATCTCGATCCTCTAACAGGGTCAGAAGTTGAAGAACTAATAAATACAGGATTGCGTATACTTAATTATTATCGTGAACTATTTGAAGCATCTACTTATTCTTCAATGTTAATTGGTGAAAACGACTATGAGGAAGTGCTAAAGCTTATTAGGATTGGCAGTAAAACTATTGATTTTGCGCTTGATATTGAATATTCTTATGATGAGAACAGAGGTTTACTAGAACCTAATAATACCACTAACAAAACTACTGATTTTGTAAATGATGTATTGTATAATTTCTATGGGTATAAACTACAGCAGCTTAATCAAGCTACCCAGAAACATCTTGCTGGTAAAGAAGAAACGGCTAAACGCGCAACATTTCACAAAGCATTGTTAGCTTCTGGCTTGGTAAAACAGCTCAAGCAACCCTCCGACAGTCTGCAAACGGAACGGCGACTCATCCAGGTACAGGGTAAGTCTGTTTCTGAGACAATCATTGAGGAACGCCGCTAGATGGCTGTCTATTTTGTAGATAGCAGTGCGCTGGTCAAACGCTACATCAGTGAAATTGGTTCAGCCTGGGTTTTGAGTTTGTTCGATTCTGCATTGAACAACGAGGTACTGATTGCTGCAATTACAGGTGTTGAGATCGTCGCTGCAATTACACGACAGGCGCGTGGCGGAAGTATCAGTGCTATGGACGCGATGGCAGCGTGTACTCAGTTCAGGAGTGACCTACAGTCTGAATATCAAGTTGTCGAAATCACAGAAAACATCATCAACTCTGCAATGGCATTAGCTGAAACACTTGGATTACGAGGCTACGATGCAGTTCAGCTAGCGGCAGGCCGTGAGATAAATGCTCTCTGCATCGCTAGCAATTTGCCTCCTGTGACATTTGTGTCTGCTGACAAGGAGTTGAATGCAGCAGCAGCAAGTGAGGGTCTGCTCATTGAAAACCCTAACAACTACCCGTAGGATAGACTAACAAGGAGCGATCGCAAGAGAGAATGAATAGAGCGATCGCTATCCTGATCCCAACAATATTCCTGGCACATAAACTAATTACTGCAATTCTCCGATACTAAACTCGTCCTAGTTCCGCAGTAACCGCTCAATTGAAACGGCAACATCAGGAAACGCCAACGGGTTGATTTGACCCTGAGTTAAAGTTTTTTGGGACTGATAGCCTTCATCCGCTAACACCTTGTTTTGCTATTCGGGCTTATGAAGAAATTATTATTTGTTTGTAGCCGGAACCGATTACGCAGCCCTACCGCTGAAGCTGTGTTTTCTGAATATGAGGGATTAGAAGTAGACTCAGCAGGACTAGATCGCGAAGCCGAGATACCGTTATGCAGTGAGGCAATTCAGTGGGCAGACATTATTTTTGTCATGGAAAAGTCTCATCGCAGTAAACTCTCCAAGAAGTTTCAGCCTTGGCTCAAAAACAAGCGAGTGATTTGCCTCGATATCCCTGATGAGTACGAGTACATGGAGCCAGCTTTAGTGGAGTTGCTGAAGAAAAAAGCCTCCTAGTGGGTCATCTTCTCGATAGCTCCAAACCCAGTTGCGGTTATGGTAGCACTTGTCTGAAGTCACGCATACAACTGCTCTCACGCCACCCACTTGCCGGACGGCTTCTAGCAGGTGAACGGTTCCCATGACATTGGTGCTGTAGGTTTCTACGGGGAATTGGTAAGACTTGCGTACTAGGGGTTGAGCTGCCAGGTGCATGACTATTTCCGGCTTGAAGTCGTTCATCACCTGCTGTAAGTGAGTCAAGTCTCGGATATCTCCTAGGATTGAGGTCATGCCCTCAGCAACTGCTGCCAGTTCAAACATACTGGGTTGGGTGGGCGCTTCCAAGGCATAGCCCACCACTTCAGCACCTAAAGTCTGCAACCACAGCGCTAGCCAGCTTCCTTTGAATCCAGTGTGACCTGTAATTAAAACTCGCTTTCCCTGCCAAAACTTGGGGTCGATCATGACTGTTACTCTAAACATTCAAGGGAAATTGTTCCACACCGCCTCTGTCCAGCCGTCAGCATCAAGCCTGTCTGGCGGCGATTATTGTAATGGTAATTACTAATCTTCTAGCTTTTGGGACGCTGAAACAGTTGTGGGTCTATAATCGAGCAGATGCGATCGCATGTTTGCATAATCAAAGACGGGCAAGATGCCCATCCCACAAGAAATAAGCTAAAACCAAATTGCTTTTGTAAAGAATCTCCAAGATGCTGACGCTCCTTACGTCGCTACGCGAGAGCTAATGCTTCACTTGATTACGCTCAGCATGATAAAAGCTCAATTTGTGCCCGTGTGGCAGTATAGATAGCCTTTTTGAGACAGTATTGAGAGCTGCGGCAGTCTTGTTACTAAGGTCTCGCGGCGGATGGCGCTTCTCCATCGCTATAGATTTGTCTATAGCCATCCAAGATAAAGATTTATAAACAAATCATTACAAAGCTTAGTAGAATAATTTCATTCACAGATAAGTATTTTTGCTTAACGCCATGATGCCGGATCAATTTCCCTGGCTTACCGCGATTATCCTGCTCCCACTCGTTGCTTCCCTTGCCATTCCCGTGCTGCCCGATAAAGACGGTAAGCGTGTGCGGTGGTATGCCTTGGGCGTAGGTATCGCGGACTTTGTCTTGATGTGCTACGCCTTTTGGAAGCATTACGATGCGAGCAGTGCAACTTTTCAACTCGCGGAGAAGTATGCCTGGGTGCCTCAGTTAGGTCTTAACTGGGCCGTTTCGGTTGACGGTTTGTCCGTCCCACTCGTGCTTTTGGCAGGACTGGTGACGACT
>JBFLZA010000096.1:0-17473 GCA_040756535.1 Cyanobacteriota bacterium | reverse complement strand
AGTGATGAGCTGGTACACCATGGCTTTTTTGGGAACGCTACCCTTTGGCAATTTGGTTGCGGGTAGTTTGGCAAGCCAAATCGGCGCTCCAAGTACATTAGCGATTGGAGGGCTATTTTGTATTCTCGGTTCCTTCCTGTTTGCTAAACAACTTCCAATGTTGCGCTTATTAATACAACCCATTTATCGAGAAATTGGTTTACTGCCGAAGGCACCAGCAAAACTTCGATGAGTGCTGGTGCTGCTGTCCATTAACACATGTAAAGAAACTGAGTCGAACAAAGATGCTACCGTAATCTTACGCAGATTAATCAGTAAAATCGTTGTTTCATGCCTTCTTCTTCTGTAAATCGCAGTCATTTGGCTCAGTGGGATGAAGTTCTCGCCCCCCAAAGTCTCGGCTACCGCATTAAGCTGCTCTCTCAGTTGCTAGCTCGTACCTTTCAAGAGCGATTAGATCCGTTTGGGTTAACTCCGTTTCACTGGGTTGTTCTGTGCTGCCTGTGGCAAGAAGATGGATTAGCAACCTCTACCCTTGGGGAAAGACTGCAACAAGTCGGAGGCACCCTAACGGGTGTACTCGATCGCATGGAAGAACGAGGGTTAGTGCGTCGGGAACGCGATTCCCGCGATCGCAGAATTTGGCGGATTTGGTTGACACCAGCAGGCAAGCAACTTGAAGAGGAACTGCCGCCGATTGCGTTGGAAATTCGGGAAAAGGCAATGGCAGGAATTTCCCAGACGGATCGAGAACTCTTGTCCAACTTAATTGATCAAGCGATCGCAAACTTTCCCTAGGAACAGGACTGACTTGACTTGAGATCGCAATTAACAGACCCTAGCAGATGGAGTTAAGCTCTTTTTCCCATTCAAGGCTTCATCTTCAGATGTTGCTTGCTTGACGCTCAACTGCTTTGTCTTCTGAATCACTCCAATTTGCCGGCTGTGCAGGCTTTAAAAACAGCCAACCCACAAAGAAGAAGGAAGCTGTGGACAGTTGAATGATATCCCAGGCAGATAAGTAGCCATCCGCGAAAGAAGCAATACTTCTATCAGCGATTCCAAATAGCCAAGACGAGACACCTAACAGCCAAATCGCATTTCTGAGCTTTCCCAAAAACACAGCTTGCTCTAACTTTTGCTGGCTATTCGTGAGTTTCTCTATTGTTTTCGACATCTTTTGCCCCTACTAGAATTTCAAGAGGTGAGGCATTTTTACTCATTGCTCTCCCTTGGTCACTACGTTAAGAAATATTGAAATTACTTGCCATGCGCCTAAAGATATACATTAGACAATTTCAAGCTGAAATCCTTGTATATAAGACCTAAGATAGAAGCCTTCAAACCCATCCTTTGCAGGGTGTTGTAGCGATCGCACAGAAAAGGTCATTCGATGCGAGGATTTTGGATTGACCCCACGGATCAATCCGGAGGCTTGAATCACTAGCTTGTATTGGGTGATACAGAAAATTTGTATCAAAAAATACTACTTTGGATAGTTAATCTTTCTAATCTTTGTATAAAAAATTAATAAAAATATTTAGAAAATTAAAGAAAAATAAAAAATATAGTATCAAAACATAAGAAAACTCATAATTAATCCCAAAAATAGGCACTTACACTATTAATTCATCTTTGGGAATATGCAATGAATTGTATGGCTATATTAAGTGTAGTTAAAAGCCTATCAGGAACTACTATCGGTGCAGCATTGCTCGCGTTGGGAGTAGTAATTCCAGATACGGCTCATGCGTTGACGCTGATCACGAGTCGTACAGACTTGGGGGGCAATGACTCAGCCGATTGGGCAGTGCTGGGTTCACCATTTAGCCCTGTTCCTAATCCTTTTACGATCGCATCTTCTAAGGGAGTGAGTTTAGAAATCAGCCAACCCATGGGAGCGTTTGAGCGACGCAATCAAAGCGATGAAGGGGGATGGACTGGCACTTTTACACCAGGAGATGCCCTCCTATTCACGGGAGGGAACAACCAAGGGCCAACAACGATTGATTTCGATGTTCCCGTATTGGGGGCAGGTACACAATTGCAATCGGCTGTAGACGGTGATTTTTACACGGCGATTATGGAAGCTTTTGATAGCTTGGGAAATAGTTTAGGTCTGGTTGGTTATTCAGGCTATAGCCAATTTGGTTTAGAGGGCGACAACTCCGCGATTTTCGTTGGTGTGCGTAGCGACAGTGCCAATATTGACAAATTGACGCTTAATGTATTCACGACTAAGGCGAAAGACCCAGGCTTTGCCATGAATCGGCTCGATTTAGTGACTATGGACACGAATAGTCCTGAGCCTGTTGAGCCTCAACCGGTTCCCGAACCGACTACCTCAGCCGCTATGATCGTGCTGGGGAGTTTGACTGTCTGTTCTAGGCTATGGCACAAACGGCAAGCGAGGAGTTCAAGGTAAACTAAATGATGCTTCCATTTCAGCAATTGAAAGAAGCACGATAAACCTATTGGAAATGCGATCGCTGTTTTTGCTCAGGTAGATGCTCTACTCCATACCGCTAACTGTAGGGATGTGTTGGCTGATAGGTGTAAGCAGCAACTACTTAAAAATGCGATCGCTCAATGTTACAGCCGACAGCGACAAAACTCATGGCGATTGCAATTGATTTTGGCACAAGCAACACCGTAATCACGCGCTGGAATGCCGCCACGCAACAACCCGAAACCCTAACTTTACCAGGACTTTCACTGCAACTGGGTCAAAATCCTCCTTTAATCCCCAGTTTGGTCTATGTAGAAGATGCAAGTCAGGGTAAAGTTATCGTTGGACAAGCCGTGCGCGATAATGGACTTGATCTAACCAATAACCCCCGATTTTTCCGTAGCTTCAAACGAGGAATTGGTGCTGACATCCAAGGCTTTTTGCCAGAACTGGATGAGACAGCGGTAAAGTTTGAGCAAGTTGGGGAGTGGTTTCTTCAACAAATCATTGAAAAGCTATCATCCCCCTCTTCCCCAGGGGGAGTGCCAGAAGCACAGAACTCTGCCATTGATTCCCTAATCCTGACTGTACCTGTAGATAGCTTTGAAGCTTATCGTCATTGGTTGAGTGGGGTTTGCCAATCCCTGCCCGTGGAGCAGGTGCGGATTTTGGATGAACCCACGGCTGCGGCTTTGGGCTATGGCATTACTGAAGGGGAAACACTACTCGTTGTAGATTTTGGCGGTGGCACGTTGGATTTATCCCTAGTGCGGCTGAATCAGGAAACGCAACCCGGTAAAAAGCCTTTGGGTTTTATCCTCAAGTGGGGTGAGAAGTTACTGGGAGAAAGTTCCGGGCAGCAGGCAAAAATTGCGCGTGTGCTAGCCAAAGCGGGGCAAAATTTGGGGGGTTCGGATATTGATCACTGGTTGGTGGATTACTTTGCCGAAACCCAAGGATTGACTAACTCGCCCTTAACGACCCGACTGGCAGAACGTCTGAAAATTCAGCTTTCTGAACAGCAGTCAGCAACGGAAGTTTATTTCAACGACGAAACTTTCGAGAGTTACGAACTCAAACTCGATCGCCAGACGTTGGAAGATATCTTGAGAAAACACCAATTTTTTGAGATATTGGATGATAGGATGGCACAACTGTTGCAACAAGGGCGGCGTGCGGGGATAGAAGCCTCAGATATTGATGCCGTCTTATTAGTGGGTGGCACGGTGAAAATGCCAGCCGTTCAAGAGTGGGTCAAGCAATACTTTGATGCCGATAAGATTCGCTGCGAAAAACCCTTTGAAGCGATCGCACAAGGCGCACTCCAACTCGCTCAAGGGATTGAAGTCCAAGATTTCCTTTACCACAGCTACGGCATTCGTTATTGGGATCGGCGCAACAACTGCCACAACTGGCATTCCATTATTAAAGCCGGACAACCTTACCCGATGAGTGAGCCAGTAGAACTGATGTTGGGGGCATCCGTTGAAAATCAACCCAGTATCGAACTGATTGTTGGGGAGTTGGGCGCTCAAACAGGAGCAACGGAAGTTTACTTTGATGGCGATCGCTTAATTACCCGTCAATTAAGCAGTGGTCAAACTGCCGTGCAACCCCTCAATGATAGAGATGGAGCGAGAACCATTGCTCAACTGACACCGCCAGGAAATCCAGGCAGCGATCGCATCAAAATTCAGTTTTGGGTGGATGCTGAGCGTTCCCTGCGAATCAATGTGGAAGATTTCCTGGCTAAGCAAACGTTACTGGAGAATCAGGTGGTTGCCCAGTTAAGTTAGGGGGCCATAGTGTTTAATACAGACTTATTTTAGGTTGTAGGGGCACGATATATCGTGCCCTTTTCTGTTGTGTATAGAAAGCTGCGGCAATTCTCAAGGCTGTACATAAGATGGTAGAAGTACGGCATTGAGAGAGTGGGTAGCAAATGTTTAATCCTGAACAGGTTTGTCTTCTTGCCCTGGTTTGTTTTACGGGTTTGGGGTTTATCGCACTTGCTTACTTTTTGGCGTTATCCCATTAATCAGCGGTCGTGTTTACGAACTGCCAAACGTGAGGAAAGGGCAAAGGTAGACCAATCAAGCATTTTGCTTTTTTTATCCCTGCTTGGGTTCAGTGCCAAATCTAAGCGTAACAACTTAAAACTAAGAAAGTTTAATAGTTTACCCCTTAATCAACCATTAATTGATATAGCAGTCCTAGATGTAAGGTAAGAAAAATTAACCCCAGATGTACACAGATGCACACGAGATTGATGACGAAGTTTTTCCAAGTCATCAACGATAGCTATAGTAGCTTGGAGGATTTTCTATAAATCAGTTGAATTTATTCAATCTATAACACTTGCAAAATTGAGTTCAGAACATGGGTTTCATCAAACCTTGTATGATTAATTACAAAGGTTGAAACATTTATTTACAAAATCAAAATTTTAGCGCGAAGGGCTTTCTAAGTCTACCTATTGATTTCCACCAAGCTAGGTGAAATTACGGTAACTTAGCCAAGCTCAAGCCATTGGGAGGGTTAGGAGAATTCCTATCAGTTCCCTAGAAAATTGAGGGTATCAACAATAACTCTCTGTTTTGTAGTTCTTTGGGATGGCTACAGAACAAAGTCAACATTGACATTTGGTGTGAGGGTCTAATGATGAAGAGATATCAACCGATTTTAGTCGGTAAATTCAGCCTATTGTGCTTAGTCGCTGGCTGTTTACCGGGAGGAGTCCTGCCTGCTGTCGCCAAGACACAAGACTTGCTTCCCCTGAAACAACTTGAAGATTTACCCGGCATTCAAGAGAAGATAGGGGTTCAGACAGAACCAAGCATTACAGCTCAAATTAGCGATCGCTCAACACTTCGCTCTACTGAGTCACCGATAAACCTCACCCAAGATACAGTAGAACAGAGCAATTCTGACAAAACAGCACAAAATTTAACTGTAGCCAGTGAAGAGCAGAAAGTTGAGGAAGCCAACTCGGCTGTTTTGCCGATTCCCTCAGCAAAAGCGGCTGTTGTAAAATCACAGTCTAATTCAGATGCGATCGCTCCTACTGTACAACCGGTTGAATCCAATTCTCTCGCTCAACGGGTAGAGAGCAATGCTTCAGACACAGCACCAATGGAGCAGATGACACCCGTCTCTGAACTCCTGCAAAATAGTGACTTAGACTCATCATCGATGGAACAGGTGACTTCTGTCACTCAACTGTCGGATGTTCGACCCACTGACTGGGCATTTGAAGCATTACGGTCTTTAGTAGAACGCTATGGTTGCATTGCTGGTTATCCAGATGGTACTTTTCGCGGCAACCGTGCCATGACTCGTTATGAGTTTGCAGCAGGTTTAAATGCCTGTTTGCAACAGGTGGAGCGATTAATTGCGGGGAACACAGTTGAATTTGTTACTAAAGAAGATTTAGCCACATTACAGCGGTTAACTGAGGAATTTCGCACAGAACTCACCACTTTAGGAACCAGGGTCGATACTCTAGAAGGACGGGTTACCTTCCTCGAAGACCATCAATTTTCCATTACAACCAAGCTCAGTGGTGAGGCAATTTTCGCCCTGGTTGGCGCAACTGGGGGAGCACCGGAGGGAAATGACGCCAATATTACCCTGGTTGATCGAGTGCGGTTGAATTTACAAACCAGTTTTACAGGGAAAGACTTACTGATTACAGGCTTACAGGCTAACAACTTTGGGGGCGATTTAGTAGGGAATGGCAGTGTTCAAGGCACCTTGTTTCCCGGAACGAGAGACTCTCTGTTAAGTGTCGGTATGACCAAACTCAGCTTTGAGCCTCAGTTTCCCCGATTTAATCCTCAAGACATTTCTACTGCGATCCCAGCTAACGATGTTCAACTCTACAAACTGCTTTACATTTTCCCCTCTGGGGTTAACAACCTAACGCTATTTGCTGGCACTGCCGCTGAAGCATCCGATGCTTTCCCCACCATCCTTCCCTTTGCTAGTGAAGGACAGGGGGCCATTTCTCGGTTCGCCACCTTAAATCCTGTCGTCCGCGTATCCGGTGGTACCACTCAGCAAGGATTAGCCTCTGCTGTCGGGTTCATTTGGACACCTTCCCCTCAAATTGATTTCCGTGCTTTGTATGGTAGCGTTAATGCGGCAATTCCGGGCCAGGGTGACAACAATGTTTTAGGCGCAGGGTTCTTTAGTGGGAGTACGGTGGCAGCAGCTCAACTTACGCTCAAGCCGACTAATAGTATTGATTTAGGGATTAACTATGCCCATAGCTATCATGACATCAACATTTTAGGTACCGGACTCTCCAGATATTCCGCTGGAGCACTGAATATTCCGGGTCGAACCTTTGATGCGGCGGGTAATGTTATCCTTGGAGGTTTCTTAAATACGCCAGTCAACATTAATTCAGTCGGTGCGACAGCAAGCTGGCGTGTGACACCCAAAATTGCCCTCTCTGGCTACGGTGCTTACTTCTTCGTGGATTCTGCTGCTGTTGATGCTTCTTCCAATTTCAGCAGTTGGATGGTGGGGCTTTCTTTCCAAGATTTCTTAAAGGAAGGAAGCATGGCAGGTTTGCTCTTTGGGCAGCCGTTGTACCGAGTTGACGCTGGCGGTGCTGCAAGTCTGAATGAGCCAGGTGTTGACCGGGCAACTCCTTACCATTTAGAGGCTTTTTACAGGCTGAAAGTCAACAACAACGTTAGTATTACACCGGGAGCATTTGTGCTGTTTAATCCAGAAGGGAACTCCAACAACGATACTACTTTAGTTGGCGTAATTCGGACTACTTTCAGTTTCTAACGTTTGACTGACAAACTGACTTTTAAACCCGCGTAGGCGGGTTTTGTTTGTATAGCCCCAGACTTGAGTCTGAGGGCGTTGATTTTGGCAAAAGATTTAATCCAAAAGAACACACCGCCTCAGTACACTCATCACTTCTCCTGACTTCGCTGTTGCTGTGAGTGAACTCCACTCTGTCACTTCTGCAAAACCGAGGCGATACAGGGTGTGGATGATTTTTACCACTCCTTGGCGTGAACCAACGACGATAACTTTGACAAATTCTCTACCTGACTCTGGTTCAGTAGAAGCTCGAACCTCAACGGATGCTGAGTTGGGTTGGCTGGTATCGGTCAAAAAGCTTGTAGCCATTTGAGTTTCCCTGATTTCTAATAAGCAGTGATATTCACTTTAAGCGGCTCTCAAAGTTTTGAAAATCCTCACAGATCTGCGAAGATTTACATTCTTGTTCTTTTTTGAGAAAATAATTTTTTTTACAAATAAAGCTTCAAAAATGCAACAGAACAGGAGAGTTAGAGGGAGCGATTGCGCTGCATTATTTCAGGCAATAAAAAAGCGATCACTCTCAATCTAATGGGAGAAAGCGATCGCGAATCTTTTCAGATATTTGTGACGAAATGCACAGGGAAATTTTGCAGCTATTACTACGCGAATATGAAATCAAGAGATAGAATTACCTCACTAGAAGCTAGTGGTGCGTTTTCTACAATAGCTAACACCTCATTTGGATTGCTTTTCAAAACAATCGCAGTATCATCAGAGTCATAGCCGTAATCAGTTCCATATTTCAGCAAGTAGTCATTGGCACCACTGCCATAGTTGTGGAGTTTGATCTTATCTCCTTCTCGCCAGTTGAAGTCAGTGATTACTGCCCAGCTAGTACCGAGATAGCCGTTTCCGTACCAATCGCCAATAACAAAAATGTCAGCTCCTGAGCCGCCTCTTAAAGTATCAACTTCGCCGTTAGAAGTCCACCAAAAGGCATCAAGAACATCATTTCCATTGCCACCAGATAAATAATCATTGCCCAGTCCGCCAATCAATTTATCATTGCCATCATAGCCTGCTAAATAATCATTGCCGTTCCCTCCTGTTAGATAGTCATTATCGTTAGTTCCGTAAATATCAGCCATAAAATCTCCTTGTCTAATTTTCAAAATTTTCTGGTTTGATCGGATTTTTTCTCAACCCATGTCGATATTATTTCCTAATAGTTAAAACTTGTCAGTCGGATGGAGTCTGGAGTTTGACAGCGTAATTCAGTCGGAAACAGACGGCTTTAGCCAGGTTCGTCGGCAAAAGTCGGAAAAGGCAGATTAGATTAAAGAGAAAGTCTTGGATCTAGCCAAGTATGGATATTGAAGCCGCTTTAGAACTTGCTGACGCCTTAGTTTTTGCTACGACTGGAAAGCACCTGAACGATTTGCAAGGGTGTGTATTTCGAGAAGCTTGGCAAGGTAAGAGCTTCACTGAAATTGCAGAAGCTTGCAACTGTAATGAGAGCCATGCTAAAGAGGTTGGTTCCCAGTTTTGGAAGCTACTCTCGTCAGCATTAGGGGAAACAGTAGGAAAAAGGAATTTTAAGGCAGCACTTGAGCGGTACTGGCGAGCGCAGCAATCTGGAAACATCTCAAGTTCTCACGCTTCAGTTGTAGATAGGCTTCAACCGTCAGCGCCAGATCCGAATTTTGTGGGACGGGAAAGCGCGATCGCTGAACCCGATCAAGAGGAGAGATGTACAGACCGTGAATTAGAAATTAAAGCAAAAATCCAAAGAACATTAGAAGAAAAAGCTAATATTTCGCAAGAATTATTGTTTGGTGTAGAAGAATATATAACTCAGTTGAAAGAATATTTACAGGATAAAGAAGGGAGCTGGTTCATCAGCGTTGTTGGAACAGGAGGAGTTGGGAAGACATCCCTCGTAGAGAACTTAGTCAGAAACTATACAGTAGAGGCAGGATTTATAGAGCTGGCATGGGTCACAGCTAAAAGAACTATTTTTAGTATTGAAAATCGCTCAATTCAAGAGCAAAATATAGAACCGGCATTAAATATTGATGACTTACTCTATAAAATAGCAGAGCAACTAGATCTAAAATTGCCATCTGTGAGAGATGAGCAATTCTCGTACTTACAAAGTAAGCTAAGGTCCGCACCGTATCTAATTGTTATAGATAATCTAGAAACTTTGCAAGACTACACAGATTTGCTAACGAGATTCAACCCTCACAGTCAAAGAAAAAATCTGAGACCTAGCAAAATTATATTTACTTCTAGAGAAAAAATCCAAAGATTAACAATGGAGGTAAGGGAAATAGAACTTAAGGGTATAGGGGTAAAGCCTAGTCTTGAGTTAATACGATACAAAGGAAAGCACATTCAACGCCTTTATGCTGCTTCAGATAATGAACTTTTACTAATATTTAATGCTACTAATGGTATCCCCCTACTACTACTACTTGTGGTGAGTATGATAGCAACAGATGACTCACCATTAGATGAAATTATTCAGTCTCTTTCTATTCAAAACGAGCTTTATACATACTTATATGAGGAAGCTCTAAAGTCTATTTCAGAAAATGCTTTTACAGTTTTGACATCAATGACTTGTTTCAGTGATAGTATTCCAGTCCCACGTCGGCAACTGAAGCAACAATCAGAGCTTAGTGATGAGGAGTTTAAAGAAGCTGTAGGAGAGTGCATTCAGCGCTCACTGTTAACAAGTATTTCCAGACTTTCAGATGAGCCACGTTATTCAATCCATAACTTACTGTATGAGTTCTTAAAGGAATTGGAATCTAGTGAGCAAGCCTGATGAGAAAACCAATACACGTTTACTTCTTAAGGAAAGACTAAATCGTAGCAAAAAGCCAGACGCCTCGGCTAGACTTTTGAATTCCTGGCTTTCAGAACCTGAATCTAGCGTTGAACTCGATCATGTCTTGAAGTCCTTGCAGGATAATCGCAAGGACTATAAACAGTTGTCAGCATGTAGTGAGGTAATAGTTAAGTTTACATATAAAGCGCGTCTAACTAATAGGGCTTTTGACTGGCTTCAAGCAATTGAGCGCTTGCTGCAAAGCTATCAGGAATTTAGGCAAGTCGTACCTGCTGATTTATATATTTCAAAATATTATTGCTTAAAGACTTTCAACAATCTCGATCCAGAAGCTGAAAATTGCTTACATAGAGCAATTGAACTATCTAGAGATAATGAAGAGCAAATTAAAACTTACTTGCTCTTTGGTAGGTACTACGAGGATATTAGTGAATATAACAAGATGAAAACTGTACTTCTTAAATGTGAAGAACTTTGCCGAGCTTCAACTGCTGAGGATTACTTGGCCTGTACCTGGGTTCTTCTGGGTCACTACTATTTTCGTCTGTTTAACTTTAATAAGGCAAAGAAGTATCTTAGTAAGGCACAAATAAAATTAGAGCCATCATGTAATAAAGCAAACTATAATAGACTTTCTAGAACATTAAGTGATTGTTTACATTTTCTGGCAAGACTTTATTTTGAAGAGTATAAATTCGTCGATTCTGCTATTCTCTATGTTAAATCGCAGAATATTCTAGAAAAGTACTGTAAGCAAAATAGCATAACTTTAGATATTGGAGCAACTGCATTCTACCATTTAAGACTCGGTCAGGTTCTTGAGGCTTGCCAAATTAAGGATAGTGCAAAATACCATTATGATATGAGTCAAAAGCTATTCACTGAAATTGGTGGTGGCTCATCTAGTTTAGTTCATGTAAATCTAGCCCTAGCTAATCTGGTAGAACATGAATCTCAATCTGCCAAAGAAAGTTTTCATAAGGAGGAAAAACAAATCAAAGATGCTGCAAACAAATCCTTGAAAACTGGCTATCATCGTGGATACCTAATGGCACTTCTACAGCTACTTAGATTATATATAAAAAATTACCAAATTCATCTAGTAATAAAAATCGTAATTCAGGTTTTGTTGTCAAAAGAGTTTAAAAACTTAGGGACTTTTGTTGTTTTAGTTAGTTTAATATATGCACAAAAAAAGATAATCAGATTTTATCATAAAATAAAATTCAATTTATATTATAAAAACTTTAGATCAGATAAAATCCTCTATACTTGCCCTTGTCCAGATCCTAAATGCAAGCAAGTTGAGAAAGTGCGACAGGCGATGGAAACTGGAGGATGAGGACGCGCTCCTACACTGAAATAGCTGTGTGGCATCAAAGCGATAGGTAATAATGTCAATATGTTCTCAAAAAACAAGTCAGTATAAATGGTAGTTTCATCAACTGCGACAGATACCTCTAGCCAACCAGAAATACTCTCTACAGAATCCGCCAATCTACCAGAACACATGGAGTGCGTTGACGGCGAATTAATTGAAAAAACTGGAATAACCTTTAAACATAGCGTCACTCAAGCCAACATTACCTATCAATGGGGAAATTACATTATCTCTAGCAAAAAACGCGGAAAAGTCTGTACAGAAGCACCTTGTCGCACTGGGAGACAAACCCGCCGTCCCGATGTCGCTTACATCACTCCAGAATTGCTAGAAGAAATTGGCGAGTTTACTATCCTTCCTCAAAGTTTCCCGCTCCTTGCAGAAGTCGCATCGCCTGATGATAGTGCTGAAGAATTATTTGCCAAAGCTAAGGAATATTTGACATCGGGTTGCCAAGAAGTTTGGCTTTTGTTTCCTGAGAATCAGGTAGTCCTAATTATTACCCAACAAAAATGGCTGGTATTTACTGCTGGCGAACAAGTCAGCACTCAAAACATCTTGGAAGGTTTCAGCGTGACTGTTGATGAATTGTTTGCTTAAATCCAAGAGTGTATAAATGAAGGAAAACACATTGTAGCACTGGCGTTAATCAGCCAGGGATTCAAATCCCTGGCTCACAGAAAAAGTCGTCTAAAGACGACTAGATAAAAGTTTTAGTCCATTTTAATGGACTTGATCTGTTAGCCCGGAGTTTGAACTCCGGGCGGGTTTTTAGACTTACTGAGAATGGTGCAAGATGTCAGGGAAAGCGGAGGATGAAAAGGATGCGATCGCCTCTTCCTTTAACTGCTGCACTTACAACCGCGATTCCCTTTGGGATAGCTGCGCTTCATGCACCTTGGCTATTCCTACAAAAGAGCGATAATAGAATAATTAAAATAAAAAGTACTCAAATTAGTAAAAACTATGGTTGAAACAATCCAAGCCAGAAATATCACTCTATTAGAATTAGTAGAAAAATTTGATCTCCAACTTGTGGAAGATGAAGACTTCTTCAAAGAATGGAGAGAAGAATTACCAGAACTCAGTGAATTTGAAAAGCAACTGTTAGACCAAGTGAAAGCCAGCTATTTGAATTTGCTCCTGTATCCGCCTATGCTGGAAAACACTGTGAAAATGGTGATTTTGTCTCCCTTACTCCAATTGGCAGGTTTTTATCTTCCTCCTTTTCACATCAAATCAGAAGCAGAGATACAAATTACTGTTGAAGATGAAGACACAATTGTTAAAGGAAATATTGATGTTTTAGTTTTACACAAACGGCTCTGGGTACTGGTAATTGAATCCAAACGGCAAGAATTTTCCCTGTCCGTAGGAGTGGCACAGTTACTCGCTTATATGCTAGCTAACCCTGATGCCAATAAACCAACATTGGGGCTATTAACCAATGGAGGTGAATTTCAGTTTGTCAAACTGACTCGACAAGATACACCCCAGTACGCATTTTCTCACTCATTCAATCTTCGCAATCCTGGGAATGAGCTGTACACACTTGTTCGCATCTTAAAACGATTAGCTCAAATCCTGTCAGTGTAGATTAACGAGGGGCAGTTCCCTGTAGTTGCCCCCTGTCTCCTGCAACTGGGGTATTATTTTTGAGCTGTTGAATCCGCTTTCTCGCTATCATTAGCAGTAGAACAGCGATCGCATATTCCAAAAAACTCTAGGGTGTGGTAGTAGATCTTGAATTGATGAGAATTTTGCAATTGTGACTCTAGCTGATGTACAGGGCATTCATCAATGGCAATGGATGCTCCACAATTGAGGCAAGTGAGATGGTGTTGGTCGCGCTGTACTGAACTGTAAAGGGATTCACCATTGCCAAGGGTTCGCACTTGTACCACCCCTTCGAGTTTCAACGATTCGAGAGAGCGGTAGACAGTTGCCAAACCCATACTTTGGTCACGAGTGCGTAATTCAATATAAAGATCTTGAGCAGAGATGGCGCGATTCAGGGATTTGAGCAAATCCAAAATTCGCTCTTGAGAACGGGTACGCTGAACTTTCATGGGTTTTCCAGTCAACCTCCTAAAAATTTCTTAGAGACTTGGAACCTTGGTGGTTCAAACTTTAAAATGGGCTTTCTTATCATTTCATTTGGGGGACTTTCGAGTGATTCACAAGTATCAGGCTCGCATTTATGTTACTCTTCGAGCTTCGGTGTTAGATCCAGCCGGTGTAGCAGTGGAGTCGGGACTCAAGCAAATGGGGTACGACAACGTGGAACAGGTGCGGATTGGCAAGTACATTGAGCTGATGATAACAGCAGGCAACGAAGATAAAGCACGGGAACAACTTGATAGCATCTGCGACCAACTTTTGGCGAATCCGGTAATTGAAAATTATCGCTTTGAATTAGTTGAAGTGGCTGTATTGATGGGGGCGTCATGAAATTTGGGGTTGTAGTCTTTCCGGGGTCAAACTGCGATCGCGACGTGGCGTATGTGACTCAAAGTTTACTCAATCAGCCAACGCGGATGGTTTGGCATCAGGAAACGGATATTTCTGACTTAGATGTCGTAGTGATTCCAGGGGGCTTCAGTTACGGGGACTACCTACGCTGTGGGGCTATTGCACAATTCTCGCCGGTGATGCGGCAAGTGGTGGAACATGTCAAACAGGGGAAGTATGTTTTGGGTATCTGTAACGGTTTCCAGGTGTTGACCGAGATGGGACTGTTACCTGGGGCACTCATCCGAAATCGGGACTTACATTTTATTTGCGATCGCGTCCCGCTTAAAGTAGAACGCACTGATTTACCTTGGACATCAGCTTACACGACCGGGCAAGTGATTACCCTGCCCATTGCTCACGGGGAAGGTCGCTACTATGCCGATGATGACACTTTAAAAGCCTTGGAAGATAACGGTCAAGTCCTGTTTCGTTACTGTGCGGCTACGGGCCAGACAGATGACACAGGTACTCCCAATGGCTCATTGAACAACATCGCCGGAATTTGCGATCGCACAGGCAAGGTTTTGGGCATGATGCCTCACCCAGAACGCGCAGCCGATTCCCTGTTAGGTAACACGGATGGTATGCCGTTGTTCCAGGGATTATTGAGTGCACTAAGCAGTGAAACCATGCCTACCCTTAGTTTAGCGAAGTGATCACAGCTGACAGCTAAACAGAATACGCATCAGACGTTCTGCTGAATTCATAAAGTCTTTTGTAGGGTGCTTGTCATAGCACCCTATTCCTTTTTTAGGGGTTTAGGGGCATCGAATAGCCGCTCAAATCCCTGATATTCCATTTAAAAATACTAAAAACTCTATATTTAAACCCTACATTCAGAGTATATTAAAAAAAGACTAACCCCAAAAAATCTATAAAATAACCTCTCTTTTCAATGAATGTCAGCCGTTCTTGTAGATAGGCGAAATTGCCAACCCAGTGCTAGGTAACGGAGTAAAGCATTGTTTTGGCAGAGGTTAAACGGGATCAAGAGTCCGAGAAACCAGTAGAGACGATGAAGGATACTGATCATGCCAGTAACTGCAAACACTTCTGAAGCTAGCTTGCAGATGAAACCACTGCGATATCGGGGTTGGTTGATTAGCACAAAGGTAATTGCTGGACACTTATGGTTGCGGTTGCAGCACCCCAAAGATAGCTTCCCCCGATATGGCTATCCTGTTACCGAAAGAGGCCTAGCAGATACAATTCGTTACGCTCGATTCCTGATTGATCAGATCATCACCCTAGAAGAGGAGGCACTAGCAGAGTTGGAACCAAAAGCCAGCTAGTGTTCAAGTAAAGATAGTTTTCCAGTAGGGTAGGCAATGCCCACCCTTTAACTCAATTCTTTAGTTTTTGACCACTTCGGTAGTAAGCAGAGGGATCTCTTGGTAGCTGGGGAAGCTGGGGAAGTATGAGGGATTTAAGTGGTCAGTGATTTGGAGCCACCCTGCACTAGTTCTCGGCTAGCGCTTTGCTCTTTTAATATATTCATTCATGAATATTAACGAATCAATGAAGTTTTCATTATTTTTTACCTAATCAATAGCGGTTTCTAGGGTCTCCCTGCTAAGGTGTTGGAGATTATTTCTCTTCTTGATATAAGAATAAGCATGAATAGACAGCCGCTGAATGATTGAAAATTCAGCGAAATAGCTTTTGGCTATAGTAATTAATTCTCTAAATTAGACGTAACTAACTGTGCTTTTTTTACCTGAAAAAACCAGGGAAATCAGTATGCGTAATTTGCAAAAATGCACGCAGCTAGGTATTTTAAATGGTCATACATTTCCAGTCACTGCACTTGCATTTAGTCCTGATGGAGAAACTCTCATTAGCGCTGGGGACGATACCATCCGATTGTGGAATCTGACGAGTGGTAAATTAATCCGAACCTTGAGGGCACATGCAGGCAATTGGTCAGAGTCAGCCGTTACATCACTAGCTGTAAGTTCTAATGGAAGGTTTATTGCTAGTGGAGGCACGGATGGTAGGATTAAAATTTGGAACTTAAAGCAATTCATTAAATCAGAACAAGGTAAAATCGTCACCTTGATAGGACATGCTCAAAGGAATTGGTTAGCACAAGGCGTCAGATCAATTGCCTTTAGTGCTGATGGCAAAATCCTTGCCAGTGGTGGAGGAGACAAAGTTATTAAGTTGTGGGACACAAAAACGTGGCAAGAGATCTCTACCCTCGCTGGACATTCGGACGCGATCGCTTCCCTTGCGTTTAGTCCAGTTGAACCTGTTTTGATTAGCACAGCAGGATGTACGATTAAGCTGTGGAAGCTAGACACGAATGAGGAAACGACCTTTACGGCTTCTTCGGTAGCCAGAACCGTTGCTTTTAATGCCAATGGCCAGACCTTCGTTACGGGTGGCTTAAAAGGTGCATTCAGTTTATGGGTATTGCAGACTGGGGAAGAAGTGATAAAAGATACCCTGCATTCAGAAGAAATTTGTGCGATCGCATTCAGTTCTAATGGTAAATTCTTCGCCACCGGCAGTTGTGACAAAACCGTAAAACTGTGGAATGCAATAACAGGAGATTTAATCGACACTTTTACGGGTCATTCCGAAGCCGTCTACTCGCTTACGTTTTGCCCTGATAATTCAATTCTTGCCAGTGGAAGTGCGGATAAATCGATTCGATTGTGGAAAGTTGTGTAAATTGCCGACTATTCGTGAGCGCTGAAGTCTCTGCAGGGTAAAGCCTAAAACTTAGCTTCCATAAAAAAGACAAAATCCCTTCCGGTATGAACTAGAAGAGATTTTGTATAAAGTCATAAAATTCTTATCGTCTGATAACTATTTGCTTGATTCGCATTAAAAGCTTTAGTAACAGCAGCTTTAGAAGATTTTTTACAGATATATTTTCTATCTCTGTAATAACCTCCTGAGTTACTTGAATACCCTGTTTGATAGACTCTCCAGTTTTTACGATGGTCTGAGTAGCACTTATAATAGATTCCCCAGTTTTTGCAATGACCTGAGTGGTGTCTATAATAGACTCCCCAGTTTTTATAAGGGTCTGGGTAGTAGGTATTGCAATACCCTCAATTGCTTTGCCAATGCCTACAGCAATTCCCGCAGTAGATTCTCCAGCTTTAATCGCTGTATTGCTAATCCTCTCTCCAGTTCCTACAGTAGTTTTTACAATACTGTTTCTGGTTTTGATTGCTTTGTAGGTGATGGCATCTCCAGCTTCTAGAACACTTTCTACAGCAGATTCTCTGGCTTTAATCGCTGTATTGCTAATAAATTCTTTAGTTTCTGTGGCAGTTTTTGTAACAGCTTCTTCAGTCTGGATTATTTGATGGGCAACAGCGTCTCCCGTCTGGATTACTTGATGGGCAACAGCGTCTCCAGTTTGGATTATTTGATGGGCAACAGCGTCTCCCGCCTGGATTATTTGATGGGCAACAACTTCTCCAGTTTCTAACGCTGCCTCCACGATGGCTTGTTTAGCTTGAGATGC
>JBFLZA010000095.1:0-17512 GCA_040756535.1 Cyanobacteriota bacterium | reverse complement strand
AAGAAGCTAATCTGCTGCAATATTTGCGACTAGCAGAACAGCAGCACGATTGGGCTGAAGCTCAGTCTATTTTACAAGCCTTAGGCGAGGTGTATGAGAGGATAGGTTCCCGTGCTGAATTTAGAGTACTGCGACAACGTGTACTGGGTCAAATTGGTATCTATCAGTCAGAAGCAAAGGCGAAAGGTCGAGATGCGTTCAATTTCTGGATGTATCTGCGGGGAATGGATGCCAAGGACGCTCTCGCTGTTGCTAACTGGGAGGGAGCTAAAGCAATTTACAAAGAAATTCTGGATGAACTGACAATTATCAGTGATGCATCCGTGAATGAAAAGATTGCTGGTTTGTATCACAATCTAGGCTATCTTGCTCAAGAGCAACGGCACTTTGATGAGGCAGTTGCTTACTACCAAAAAGCCCTGCAAATTAGAGAAGATGTGGGGGATTTCTACAATGCGGCTACTGACTACCTCGAACTCGGAGTGATGGCACAGAAGCAACGGTACTTTGACGAAGCAGTTGCTTACTACCAAAAATCTTTGGAAATCTTTGAAGACGCGGGGGATTTGCATAGTGCTGCCAGTGCCTATCACCAACTGGGAACAGTGGCACAGGAGCAAAGGCGTTTTGACAAGGCGCTTGCTTACTACCAAAAAGCCCTGCAAATCTATGAAAATATGGGGGCTTTCTATGATGCAGCTCGTGAATATCACCAACTGGGAATGGTGGCACAGGAGCATAAGCATTTTGATAAGGCAGTTACTTACTACCAAAAAGCTCTGCAAATCTATGAAGATGAAGGAACTTTCTACGATGCAGCTCGTGAATATCACCAACTGGGAATGGTGGCACAGAAGCAGAGGAACTTCGACGAGGCGTTTGCTTACTATCAAAAAGCTCTGCAAATCTATGAAGATAAAGGAACTTTCTACGATGCAGCTCGTGAATATCACCACTTAGGAATGGTAGCACAGGAACAGAAGCATTTTGATGAGGCAGTTACTTACTACAAAAAAGCCTTACAAATCTATGAAAATGCTAGGGATTTGTACTACGCTGCCGATGAGTATCACCAACTGGGAGTGGTGGCACAGGAGCAACGGCGCTTTGACGAGGCTACCGCTTTTTACCAAAAAGCCTTTGAAATTCGAGAGCAGTTTCAAGACTGGCGCAAAGCTTCATCAACATTAAGCCAATGGGGCAATCTGTTAGAAATTCAAGAGAAATGGGCTGAAGCATTGCAAATCTACCTTCATGCTTTCGCCATCAACCTCCAACATAATGAAGAGTGGATTGGCTGGGATATCAGAAATTTAGGGCGGATACTCAAGGTGATAGGAACGTCTCAGTTTGAGTCAGCTTGGCAACAGGTGACGGGTGAAGATTGTCCAGAACAGCTACGTTCAGCAATTCAGGCAGCAAGTGAAGAAAACCAGGAGTGATATGGAAACTCAATTAAGTACTGATGAAATCAAGGCTAAGCAGCAGCTATTACAGGAGTACGAACCCGCTCAAGAAGCATTTGCCATCTTAGAAAAAAATCAGGGCAGACTTGACGCCAGTTTTGATGAACTTTGGGAGGAGAAAAACGGCAGGCAGACGTTTGCTAAGGGCAAATCCCTGTGGAAGGTAATGCTGGGCGAACTCCGTAAAGAACTCTGCGGTGATGATGGGTTTCGTGGCAAAGTCAAGGAATACACCAATAACCCAGGCAGTGCGCCTTTACTCACCGGGTTGATTGTCTCCCTCGTCGGCATTGCTGGGGCTAATGGATTACCTATTGACCCTGCGATCGCTACTATCGTTGTCTTATATATTGTCAAAATTGGACTGAATACGTTTTGCGAATACACTGAACCTGATACTGACCCTAAACTCCCTGCTGCGGAAGACGAAAAAGGAAAATAAGGGAGCAATGTACTCAGGATAAGGTTGATGGAGAAAGAGCGATCGCCTCCGACTCACTCCAACCAACATATTTTCAGATAGGATAACAGCAATCTGAGCATTGCCAAAGGGGAAGGAAGGAATATGCAAGCCTACAAACTGAAGGGAACCATTGATTCAGCAGGTAACTTAGTGATTACCGAACTGGTTAAAATGCCACCTGGAGATGTAGAGGTAATTGTCTTGCAGGTAGTTGAGACGGTTGCTAGTTCCACAGTGACCGATTCCGAGTCACAGCCTGAAGTACCGAAGAGAAAATCTAAGGTAAAATCACTCAGTGAATTACTAAAAAATGCCCCACCTGTTCCGCCAGACTTTGACCCAGATGAGGCGAGATGGGAAGCATTAAAGGAAAAACATAACTTGTGACAGTACTTCTCGATACCAATATTATTGTGGACGTTGCCCTTGAGCGTCAGCCTCATTTTGAGGCAAGTCAACAAGTATTATTACTGGTTGAGCAAGGTCAAATTGAAGGTTATATCTCAGCATCAACCTTTGGTGACCTTTATTACATTATCCGTAGGTCAAGAGGTCGAGAATGGACAACTGATTTTATAAATTGGTTAGTCACATACTGCCAAATTGCTACAGTTAATGAGGCAGTCATAAGGATGGCGCTAACTTCCAACTTTAGGGATTTTGAAGACGCCATTCAGTACGCTACGGCTGTAATTAATCAATTAGATGCTATTGTTACCCGCAATCCGCAAGATTTCCCAGTGACGACTCCTCGAATCATGACTCCCAACCAACTGATTCAGGAGTTAACAAATTCTCCATAAGGGCATAGTAATGCTATGCCTCTATCAGCGATCGCATATTCTCCTCAAACCCCTAAACCTCATCATCCAAATCCGGTTCAACACCAAGCGATCGCAATTGTTCCGCCAATCTTTCAACTCGTCGCCGTTCTCGCTCAGCTCGTTGTCTTTCTTGTTCGACTCGTTGACTCTCTTGCTCAGCTCGTTGCCTTTCTCTCTCTTCAGGAGTCAAAATCCAGTTACCATCCGCATCATACCAGCGCAACCAGATGCGCTCAATTCCCTGATAAACACCTTGCCACAGTCCCAAACCTAGTTGAATATCATTCATCCACACACGCGGTTCACTCAGTTCTATTTCTGAGTAGCTACTACCAAGTAACTGAAACACCCTCAACTGATCGGTGTAACGGTCAAACACAATGTAATAAGGAACCCGCAAAATACGTTCGTAAACTTCCCATTTCGTCGGGGGTTGATTGACTTCTCGCAAAGTTTGTCCTAAGTCTTCTTTTTCAGTTCCCGGTGATAGTAGTTCAACGACGACGAAGGGATTAACCCCTTCTTGCCAAACCACATAACTCAGGCGCAGTTCCCGTTGCTCATACAACCTCGGTACGCCTACAACGGCAAACCAGTCAGGGCGTTTATACCAAAGAGGATGACGAACGTTGTAGTAAAGATTTAAATCGCTAGCAACAAAGATTTCGTCTTCTGGATAGTTAGCAGGACGGAAGGTGTATCCCAGCAGTTGGGGCTGTAGTAGATGGTATTCGTCAGGCAAACCGGGTTCCTCTGGGTCTTCGCTGGGAAGATCGTACATCGTGGGCAAAACTTTTTTCGGGTCTTGAGGCGGGTCGGTTTGAAACATGATGCCCAACTACTCCAAGCGCTGTCACCTTAATTTTATTCTGGCAACAATGCGATCGCGCTCATACCTCAAAAGCAGGACTTACGCAAAATCTCTATTTGTAGGGTGTGTTAGCCGAGGTAACGCACCGTAAGTGCTGCATAATACTAATTCTCGAAATGATTGCTACAGATACTTTTCTTACTCCCCCCTTTTTAAGGGGGGTTGGGGGGATCGAGGTGTAGCCTCTTCATCGCGAATTGATATAAGTCCTGAAAAGATAGCGATCGCAAACCAGCGCTATAGTTAATTCAGCCCCTGGAGGATGTCACAAACTATGAGCCAAAATGCCCCTCTCCTCGTTGCTCAAATCACCGACACCCACCTATTTGCCGACCCTAACCAGGATAAGAAAGGAATAGTAACCGCCAACTCTCTGCAATCTGTTATAGAGCGTGTCGAACAACTACAACCTCAACCTGACCTACTGCTCCTGACAGGGGACTTATCTCAGGACGAAACTCCTGAATCCTATCAACATTTGTACAACGGGTTGAGTCCTCTGTCCATTCCTACTTACTGGATTCCAGGCAACCATGATGACTTATCGCTGATGGAGCAACATCTAGCTCAAGAACCCTTCTTCCCTCACAAATCATTTCAACTCGGAGGTTGGCAATTTATACTCCTCAACTCCGCTATTCCTGGCTGTGTTTATGGAGAACTGTCATCACAAAGTTTAGAATGGCTGGAGCATCAGCTACAAAAAGCCAATAATTGCCCTACTTTAATTGCAATACACCATCCGCCCCTTTTTGTCAACTCGGATTGGATAGATAACATCAGCCTACAAAACCCAGACAACTTATTAGCTATCCTTGAGCGTTACCCTCAAGTGCGGTTAGTTATCTTCGGTCATATTCATCAAGAATTTTCCCGTGAACGCCAAGGAATTCATTACTTTGGCACTCCCTCAACTGGTGTTCAATTTTCGCCTAATCTTCAAGAGTTCCAGATCGATTCATTACCACCGGGATTTCGCCTGTTTAATCTCTATCCCGATGGCACTTGGGAAACGAAAGTAGAGCGAGTGGTGTACGCTGATTAGTCAAGTCGCTTCGCTCCAATTCGGAATTATGAATTCGGAATTCGGAATTAAAACCTTATAAAAATTAAAACTCCATAAACAAATTTTCTGTGTTCCACTCAATTGAAAACCGCTATAGTCAACGGCAGCCTTACAATAAAAGTAGTACCCACTCCCACTTTACTCGTGACTGAAATTTCGCCCCTATGTGCATCCACACATTTTTTCACAATCGTTAGCCCTAATCCAGTACCAGGAATTGAACCAACATTTTTAGCGCGATCAAAAGGTTGAAATAGCCGCTTTTCGTCTTCTGTAGGAATGCCAATCCCTTCGTCTTGAATTTGGAAGATAGCTGTTTCATCCTGACGAATGAGTTCCAGCAAAATCGTACCGCCATCTGGGGAATATTTAATCGCATTGGAGAGTAAATTACTCAAAATATGCCGCAATAAACTCTCATCAATTAACACATCTGTGAATTCTCCTTGACTCCTGAAAACGATTTGATGGGATTCACCCGTACTGATTTGCAATTCTTCGCTGAGTTGGTAACAAAACTGTTTTAAATCCAATGGCGCAGGTTGACACTGAAGTTTTACCGAATCCGCTCTACCAATCAGTAAAACCCTATTTAACAACTCAACCATGCTCTTAACTGCCGAGCGAATTAACTGAAAATGTTTGATTTTTTTCTCTGGGGGCAATTCGGACTCATAAGTTTGGAGCAATCCCGTAGAAATGAGGATAGTACTCAAAGGACTGCGGAAGTCATGAGAAATCATCGAAACTAAGTCGGATTTGAGCTGGTTGAGTTCGCGTTCTTTAGCCAGTGCTTTGAGAACTTCGGCTTCCGCTTGTTTGCGTGCAGTAATTTCTTCAACAAACCCTTCATAATAAAGTAAATTGCCAGCCGTATCGCGGACAGCGCGTGCCTTTTCGGAAATCCAAATTACACTACCATCACGAGTACATACTTGAGATTCAAAGTCCGATACTTTATCCTGCTCTTGCAGCAATCTCACAAACTCAGCACGCTGATTTGGATCAATATATAATTGGCGATCGATATCAGTAATTGCACTCATCAGTTGAGCCGGTGAGTCGTAACCATAGATACGAGCTAATGCTGGATTGGCACAAAGAAAGCGTCCATCGGGTGTTGTTTGGAAGATGCCTTCGACAGCATTCTCGAAAATGCTTTGATATTGAGCTTGAGCACTCGCGCACGCTTCTTCTGCTTGCTGGCGTTCGATAATTCGCTGTTGTAATTCCTCGTTAGTCGTTCTTAAATCAGCAGTCTGCTGCTCTACCACCTGCTGCATGAGTTCAATCGTGCCATACATTTCCACGGGATCGAAAGCTTGCAGCACGTTGGTTTGGGTGACAATTCCCAGCAGTTCCCCTTGAGTGCCACATACCACAAGACGCCGGACATACCGCTTTTGCATCTGCTGGTGAACTTCCAACAGAGAGTCTTCTGGACTGACACCAACAAGTGGCGCACTCATTATGCCTCCAGCCGCTGTTTTGCTTAAATCTAATTCCAGCGCCCGAAACTGAACAATGTCCCGCTCTGTTACTATCCCTACAGGAATTTGGGTTGGGGAAATTTCCTGTCCCCAGTTCTTAGCCTTCGATGTTCTCTGTTCTACAATCACCACACAGCTAATCTGATGCTGAGTCATTAGCTGAGCTAATTCCAGCACAGGGGTGGTTACCGATGCCGTAATCACAGAGGTCGTCATCACTTCTGCAACCGTCCGGATTTTGAGCAAATTGAGGGGTTGCAAACAAGAGCGAATGCTGTCATGGGAAACCACTCCGACTAAGTCTCCCTGCTCGTTCACAATTGGCAAGTGACGAATTTTTGCAGAGCGCAAACGCGACAGGGCCGTGAAAATCGTGTGAAACTTTGATAAGCAAAGAGTCGTTACAGGTGAAGTCATGACCTCACCTATAAGGGTTTTTTCTAGGTTTCTACCAGAGGCACTCAAGCGCACCAAATCCCGCTCTGTAAAGATTCCCATTAATTGGGACTCCTGCATCACCAACACACAATCAGCTCGTGTCTCTCCTAAAACAGTCTGATAGTCTCGCGAGGGATGCCAGTTATCTAGAATGCAGCTGCTGCGTACTCTGCCCATTAAGGGAATGACTTCGACCAGGGGGGTGTCCGGGGTAACGACGAGGGGACACCGCTCAATAACATGCTCCACCTGAGGAAAATAGAGCGATAACAGATGAGGCGACATGGCTAGCTTCTCCTGAGTGTCTTGCATTAAAGGTTCTCGATCATCTAGATGCACTGCAACGGTCATGCCAAAACCTCAATCATCAAGATTTATTTTTATAAATTTCTCAAAAACATCATTTGGAATATAGTATAGTTGAGGAATATTGTAACTACTGTGAAAAATAATCCCTATAGTTTTGCTGAAATTGTTTGAAGCGAAAGCTTTTTCGAGAGAACAAATAAAAGTTTAACTGACCAAAAATAATGGGATACAAGCCCCGTCCTTCTAGGGCGGCTTTTTCATCAGCCCCTTAATATAATCCCGAACGACTTCGGATATTTTCCTGTCCGTGTTGTTTGCGTGTTTTTTCAATGCTTCAGATTCAGCATCAGAAAGTCGTACTTTTATCGTTTTTTATCGGGGCATTGTGGGTCTTTTTGGGCTACAATTAAACGATAGTTCAGCACAGGCGAAAATTCGTGAGTATCGCCAATCGAGCAATCGCTCTCTATCACGTAAAGCGATGCTGATACATGAGGCGCGAGAAACCTCTTAAAAAACGCATGGACTCTACCGAGTGCCGATACCAGAAAAGTGCAGCAATGCGTCAGTCACAAGACTAAAACAACGTACCGTAGGGCATACGGGAACGTGGGGAAAGAGAGAAAACGGAGGTCTAAGACACTCTCGGCAGAGTACCCAAACGCTTGGGGAGACAAGCCCTCTGGGATTGCCTAAGTTAAGTCAGAAAACTTGTTCAGTTGAACTAGTGTTTGGCTTAAGTATTGCCAGTGGCTAGGCAATTGTAAGGTGTGTCGATGAACCAAGAATCTCCGTGGCTTCAGCCCGGAGAGTGTCAAGGAACGTGTGAGCGATCGCAAGCAATCATTTTTCTGTGACCCCTATAGCGGATTGAAAGGGGTAGAGGAATAACCCGATTAAGCGATCGCAGCAAAAGCTTAAGTCAAAACCCGCCCTCAATCTACCGACATCAGCGAGATCGGGTTAATTTTGTCTTTGCTTCCCACTCAACAAGACTCTCTTCTATTCACCCTCGCTAAGATCACGAAAAAGCACCTGTGCCAGGTGCTAAACAAATAGGAGATAAAGTCAACAGAAAAATTATCTTTCTCTATAGACGCGAGGTTTACGCGCTCCCGTTGCGGCTCCTCCCAAGGATGCAGCTAAACCGAGTAACGAGCCGATGACAAATGACCACAAACCTTCAGCAGCATTGTCAGCAATGTTACGAGCTTGCTGAGCAGTGACATTGGGCGCGTTGTTTGGTAGATTGACACCACCCTGCTGAACCTGATTAACGACTTCCCCGGCATTAGATGCAGCAATACCAAACGCCCCGGTAACACCACTTGCCAACAGCCAAGAACCAAGAGCCAGAGTGGTTGCCCAGAGAATTGCACCATTAAGAAGGGCTGTATTCCGGTTCATCGGCCCACTGGCACGAGCTGCAACCCAACTTCCGACAAATAGGGCAATTAACAAACTGATGATTGACCAAATCCCTACGCCAGTGCCCACTCCCGGTGCATTCGATCGAGGTGCCCCCGATCCCGCTAGGAAAGTTGCCCCAATAGCCGCCCCTATAGCGCTCAAAATTAATTGAGTTGCTAAGGCAACTACAAGACCTGAAATAATCGGCCCCCACCGTACACGGTCATGGTACTCAACGACTGAATTGACAATAGGGGGTTCAGTAACCAAATTGTCCCCTGCTCGATTTCCGTATGACATAACCTAACTCCCTCCCTCCCTTACTTCTTAATCCTCAGTAGAATTACACATTCTTTCCTACTTGAGAATTAATTTAGAGCGAAAGTACCAGCTATTCTTCTACCACCGGAAAGAGCTGATACCTCTCTCATTGGAAAGAGCCGGTAAAAGTATTGCCATGTATAGGTTGTCGTTTAAGCCAGTACCATTCAAGTTTCAGGGAGCTGTTTGTGTGATACCCAAGCACCATGAAAACCATAAGGCACCCGCTGAGGCATCAGCACCCGTGCCACAGGCTCAGCTATCATATCTTGAGCATTCACCACCACAAGTTCAGACGTGTTTGAACCGTGATCGTGGACAAAAGTCATCAGCCAGCCGTCATCCTCAGCGGTTGCATCGGGACGAGGGACAAATACCGCCTCGCCTCCATAACGTCCCGCTCCAAATTCATGCGTTTGCGAACTGCTATCGCTAAACTTGTACTTAATCAAACCATCGAATAGAGGCAGGGGAGTAGGTGCTAGTCTTGCCGTATAACCATACTGCGTTACTCGTCCCAATTGCTGTTCATTCACACGGGGAAAATCTGAGGGTCGATCATCGAGAGCCTCTTCCTGAACACTACCCGTGCGGAGGTTAAACCGCCATCGGTACAGACGAGCCATATCTCCATCCGTTTCACCGGGAGTCAGTTCAGACATCAAGGCAGTGGTGGAACCCATGCGACAGGCAAGCAGTACTACCTCCATTCCCTGTTCGTAGGCATTGAGCGTATGGAAAACGTAGCAGGCTGGAGCCTCAAACCAGCGAATATTGCTATTGTCACCGTGTCGGGGAACAATGCCAAAGCGACTGGGACGCTCTGGCTCAAACATCATGAGTGGCTCTCCCCGTTGCATCCGTCCCGGATTAAAGGTTAAGGGCAAGTCCATAAAAATGGTGTAATGCTCCGTGATGGCAAAATCATGCATCATCACTCCTATCGGTAGGTCTATGGGTACGGTTCGCAACAGTTCGCCTTCAGGGGAGACAATGCCATAGTGCAAGTAGGGTGGCTCAACTGGAGAGTAGCCTAAAAACATCATCTCGCCAGTGACTGGGTCTACTTTGGGATGAGCCGTGAAGGGAGAACTCAGCTTGCCATTAAAGGTGTAAAAACCAGCCGTCTCTAAACTAGGAAGCTGTATCGCATGAGGCGCACCTCCTTCCCAAAGAGCTAAAAATTGACCTGCGTGCCATACCAGAGCGGTATTTCCCGGATTCTTATAGGGCCCCTGTGGGTTTTCGATTTGGGGGGGTTCTAATAGTCCCGTCCAGATGGCATGACCCGCATCCCGCTCAATCTGAAAGCCTTTGGTGCGTATATAACGGTTGCAATAGTGTGCCTTACCCTCGTGAATTCGCACCCCATGCAACATCCCGTCCCCATCAAACCAATGGTAATGACCTATGGGTGGGAATTGAGGATTGGGGCCATTTCGCACGAACATCCCTGATAGGTCAGGTGGCAATTGACCAATCACAGTGAGGGAATCAGCCCTGATTTCATTACGTATCGGCGCAAAGTTACCCTCTAGATAAGGATTGACGGTTGTTGCGATCATCCTGTTAGTGTTGATTTACTGTTGACGTTCACCTTCCTGTATAACGTCTTAGGATTAAGCACGGGAGGTGTTAGTTGGAAATTCCTTCGTTAGGAGGAGAGGGAGCGATCGCAGGGGATTTTAATACTGTGGGAATTTCGGCTATGATACGCGAGACAATCTGTTCAGGTGTATCTTCGGCGCTGATACGAATGTGAAGGTCAGCTTCGGCATAGAGATTTCGTCGTTGGTCAAAGATGTTTTGTAGCGTTTGTATGGGATTTTCCTGTTGCAACAAAGGGCGAGTGGTATCCTCTCGGAGGCGATCAATTAACACGTCCACAGGGGCATCTAACCAGATAACCAAGCCGTGATGTAAATAACTCCAGTTCAATTGCTGCATCACGATGCCGCCACCTGTGGCAATGATTGACCTAATCTGAGCTGATAATTGGGATAGTACCTGGCTTTCTAGCTGCCGGAAGCTCTCTTTGCCATCATCCGCAAAAATTTGGTTAATCGTTTTATCAGCAACTCTCTCAATTACAACATCGGAGTCATAAAAACGGTAGCCTAGCTGATGCGCCAATAAACGTCCTACCGTACTCTTGCCCGACCCCATCATACCTACGAGAAAAACACTGGTTCCCTGTAGTAAATCATTCACTTGAAGATTGCACCTCGGTCAACATAGCAACTCTGCAATCTTACATCGTCCTGGGTTTCAGGCAATCTAGCAAGCATCGGGACAGCGAGGTCTAAGCTGTCGTGTTTACAAATTGCACATCGTGAGAAAGGGAAAGGGGAAAAGGGAGATAAATCAAGCCTTCGATTTTTTACCCTCACCCGATAAAGTGCCAAGTATCTACACAACAGTATTTAAAGATATAGCCTTGGGAGGATGTGCATAAAAAATTTTGAGGACAGTGCCTCCAACCTTACACTTATGCTAGATTTCAGGCATACTTTATCTGAACTTCATTGCTGCTTTGCATCAACTTCATAGTTGTCAGCGATCGCTCAACAGATGAAGTGACTGTAAGGTTGGGGTTTACGGGCAGCGACCAACCGTTCAACTTAGGTGAGTACGGTTGGCAATCTCCACAAATCCACTCTCGAAGTTCTCAATCCTCAAACCTTTAGCTTGCTGTCAATTAGGGTGACAACGCATATGCTCCGGATTCATAACGTAGTCCAACAGGCTCTTTCTACCGGGTATTTGACAATAGAAGCTGAAGAGCTATTGCGGCAAATGCTTGCCAAAAAGTATGACCAAGAAGATCTCAAAGCGTTTATGATCTTGCAGGAAGCGGCTATGACGGGTCAGGTAAAGCAACAATCCCGCGAACTCCTGCGATCATGAGGGTTAATAGAGCATAGGTTGAATCTACCGCCGCTTGGGGTTATTCTCCGGTTCATCATTAAAATCAAAATCTTCATCATCTTCAAATCCCCAGTCTTCCTCGTCTTCCTCCGGTTCAGGGGGTTTTTGATAGGGCGGCGTTATTACCCGATAATTAGCATCGTAGATTACATCAGTCTTACCGACGCCTGAGTCTTGCTGATTCGTGTCTCGATAACTGTAGGAGTAAACAGAGCCATCTTGAGAGCTAGTTTTCGGTTCCTGTGGTGCTTCATAGCTGGTGCGATCGCTTGGAGGAATATCCCTTGAAAACTCGCGTTCAAAAGCTTGGGGATTTGCGGTGGATGCAGCAGGTTCTTGCTCGAAGTCCCAATCCTCACTACTGGGTTCCTCCCAATCCGAAGTAACTTTTTTGCTTGACGTTTTTGGAGGTTCAGGAGGTGGTGGAGTGTTCTGAGCTTTTTGAGGTTCAGGTTCAGGGCTTTCTAGAGGTTCACGACGAAAAGCAGTGCTTCGGCGCGGCACTTCGTCCGGTGCTTCTAGATTCCGAGTTGAGGAACTGGGTTGCAGATAATTCAGGAATTGTAGAAAAAAGCTGGTGAACGCTCCAGCAGCGATCGCCAATCCGATCCACGCCGAGATAGGTAGGGCAAGTGTCTTCATGCCTAAAAACACCAATGGCAGGACTGGCGACAAATTTGACACGGCAAATAAGACCAGCCCGCCCCCTACCAACACCAGTAGCACAATCTGAATAGCAGGCATTTCAAGAGGTTTTTAGGGTTTAGCGCTAGTTCTACGTTACCGCTTTCACATAAAACTCATCACGCAAAATTCAAATCTCTTTAACCAAACTGCTGAGCTGTCCCCATCGGTATCAGTCCAGGTGGAGTAGTTCACTGTCCCTGCCAGCGATTAATGGGAATACAATCAATGTCGAGTTGGTCTAAAGCCCTTGCCACCACAAAATCCACCAAGTCTTCAATTGTTTGGGGATTGTGATACCAAGCCGGGATAGCAGGGACAATTCTCGCCCCGGCTTCGGCTAGGCTGGTGAGGTTACGCAGGTGAATCAGACTCAATGGCGTTTCGCGAGGCACAATTACCAGTTGACGCCCTTCTTTGAGCTGAACGTCAGCGGCACGCTCTAGTAAGTCGGAACTTAAACCTGACGCTAATTTTGCAACTGTACTCATGCTACATGGCATAATTACCATCCCCAATGTTCGGAAAGAGCCGCTGGCGATCGTTGCTCCCACATCTGCCCAGCGATGACAAATCAATGTACCCCCTTTAAATACCCCCGCTTGCTGACGCCAAAACTGCTCTTGCTGGTCAGGTTCAGGCGGCATCCGAATATTCTGCTCTGCTTGCCAGACCATATAAGCCGATTTTGAGGCAACTAGCTCAATCGCAAAGTCAGCCTCTAGCAAAAATTTTAAAGCCCGTACAGCGTAGACTAAACCGGAAGCACCAGTAACACCTAAGATTAGAGGTTTTGTCATTGATCAGTGTAAGAGAGAGTATAAGCGAGGAAGAGTTGAGAGTGGAAGGTTAGCAGGTTGAAGGTTGGCAGGTTGAAGGTTAATCAGTTTCAACTTGCCAACCTTATAACTTTCAACTTGCCAACTTCCCAACCCCTCTGAACGATGACTTTACTCCTCTAAATCGTCATTAAGGGCAACACTACCGCCACTAACGGTTACGAGGTCAATTTGCTGACGGTAGTAATCAACGCTCTTGACTTGGACTTCTACTCGATCGCCAAGTCGATAGGCCGTGCGGTTTTTACGACCCACCAAACAGGCGTGTCGAGAGCGATACTCGTACCAGTCATCTTTGAGGGAGCTAACGTGAACTAGCCCTTCTACCAGCAAGTCTTCAATTTCCACAAAAAAGCCATAGGACTGAACGCCGGTAATCAGCCCACTAAAAACATCACCTGTGCGCTCTTTCATCTGCTCAGCTTTCTTTAGGCCCTGCAAATCGACTTCAGCATCCTGTGCGAGCTTTTCTCGGTCATTGAGATGAGGGACTAAGATCGTTACCTGAGCTTCAAACTCTTGATGCAGATCAGGCGGCAAAACATTCCAGTTTACGTTACCGTGGCTGCTGCTATGGTAAAGGTTAACGCGGTCTTTGGAACGGGTCGAGCGGCGATCGCGTCCTTTCTCAAACAAGGCTACTAGCAATCGTTGCACATGCAAATCCGCATAGCGCCTCATGGGTGATACAGCGTGAGTATAACCCGTATCTAAAGCTAGACCAAAGTGAGAGCCTGGTTTAGAACTGTATCCCGATAGCTTTAAGGTTGACTGCAACAAATACATCAAGACTTTGGGGGCTGTTGATTTGGCAAAAAGCTGGGTAAAGCGTTGATAGTCTTGAGGCGTTACGTCTTCATCTTCCCCCAGTTCCATATCGAGCTGGAGATTATTGCCCAACTTGATTAAATCTTGAAGTTCATCCAGGTCTGGCATGGGCTGCACACAGTATATTCCTGGCAGGGAGAGTTCTTGTACATGAGTAGCGATCGCTTGGTTAGCCAAGATAGCTAATTCTGTGATCAGAGAGCGCACAGGAAGCGAAGAGGAGACGACAATAGCTCCAATGCGTCCTTCATCTTTATAGGGGTGTACAGTCTCTGTTACACTCAAGTCAAAGGCTCCCCGTTGCTGCCTTTGAGCCCGAACTGCCGGACTTAATTGAAAGAACAGCTCGTTAAGCATCTCTACTGCTGACGCTAACTCTGAGTCCGCCTCCTGCTCATTGGAGAGCAGCGACTGTACCTGTTCGTAACTAAGCTGATGATCGACTTGAATCACAGAGGGGTGAATTTCAAACTCCACCTGTTCCCCCTCCTTGTTGAGAGTGAGGAGTACTGAGATAGCCAAACGATCTTCATCGGGAACTAAAGAGCAACGCTCTTGCAATACCTCAGGGAGCATAGGCAGCGCTAGGTCACCCAAATATACTGCCGTGCTTCGCTTTCTGGCTTCTCTATCCAATGGGGAGTCCAAGGGGACAAAGCTTGCCACATCAGCAATGTGGACACCTAACTTCCAATGTCCTGCCTTGGTTTTTTCTAGGGTGAAGGCGGTTTCTATCACTTCACTCTCGTTACTAGACTGATTGGCTTCAATCGCGATCGTCAGCAGTTTCCGCAAATCCAGACGCTTTTTCAAGTCTGTCTTACGCAGTTGCTTAGGTATAGCCTCAGCAGCTTTGAGAACGTTTTCGGGAAAGTTGCGGCGCAGATCGTGCTTGCAACAGACAATATCAGTATCAGCGGCGTCTTCAGCATCACTTCCCAGGATGCTGGCTACCTTACCAAGGGGGTTGTTCTGTCCCAAAGGGTAGCGCAAGACTTCAACATGAACCAGATGATCGATCGCCTGATCTAAGCTTTGGTGATTTGGCTTGAGATCGAGTTCAAACAGCAGTCGGTCATCGAGAGGAACCGCTTGGAAGCTGCCGTTGTTGCGCTTGACTCGCGCTAGTACCGAAGGATTGGCTCGTTCTAAGATTAACTTTACCTGTCCTTCAGGGCTGCGGCGTCGGCTGCCTTCTTTGGTGACTTTCACCAAAACGCGATCGCCATTCCAAGCAGTACTCAAATGGCTCTTCTGAATGTAAATATCATCAGCTCCCTCTACATCTTGAATCGCAAAGCAAAATCCCTTACTCGAACACCGTAGTTTGGCTTCAACTACGTCTTCTTCATAAACCCGCCGATACCTGCCGCGCTCTTTCACTAAAACTCCGATTTTTTCCAGTGCATCCAGAGCAATCTGGAGTTTTTCGAGGCAGGCTTCGTCGGTGCAACCCAGTTTCTTTTCCAAAACTTTGGGTGCCACTAATTTGTCATCTGAGAAATTGGAAAGTAATGTAGCGATTGAAAATTCCATCCAACAATCCTTTTGATCTGATCGCGGTTTTTACTCTTGTCCTGTCGGCAATACGCTCACCTACTGTGACGGTATCCACCTCACTGAAGGAGGGGTGTTGAGTGTAGCTCTTCCCGTAGTGTGGGGCAGAATCCATTGGCGTAGCATGTGCGTAGTACATAGCGTCGGGTCGGTTGAATGGTGAGAAGTTGTACTCCACCAGGAGAACCCGCAGGGTAGGTTAGAACTTTCAACGTTCAACCGGCCAACTTTTCACCCTGACGAGGGCGTTCACCGATATCGGCGCGTCCACTGCCCCAATCGGTCTGTAGACTGTATTTGTCGGGTTTTTCAGCGAGACTGAGCTTTAAGCCACGCATTGAACGTGGATAACTCGCTGTGAGACATACCGTATGCCTGGTGAATTGACGATTTGTGGCAGTGTTTCAACGACAATGGCACGATTCACACGGCAAGCGAGCTTCCTACCCAGAATATTGCTTCTCACTAGACCACAGCTGAGGTGAAAACGGGAACTTGTAGATACAGCTGAGATGAAGGGAGAAGCAACTGATACTGAGTGAAGAGGGCTTGACCCACTCAGTTACTTTCTCGCCAGACACTTGCTTTGACACACTGCCTTCTATGAATTGTTGCCACTCTTCGTTCTGACTCGCTTTGCGGCAAAGGCAATGAGTTACAGTGTCAATGGACAGTCTTTAATTATTTTAAGTTCTAGGCGTCCGTTCACGAAATCCGTTCTGGAAAAGAGCTTATATACTTTATGAAAAGTACGCTTTTTCAGGACAGTGGTGTATGTAGCAGCGCCCCTCTGGAAAGGTGGTGAAATGTTTATGTTCGAGCAGTTCCGAGTTCATTATCCCAAAGGCAGCCTGATTACTGAGCTGTTAACCATCAATCACGGCAAGTATATTGTGCGTTGCTTGGTTCAAGTTGAGGGAACAACCCTGGTTACAGGACTTGCTGCGGCCCAAACGGTTGAGTTGGCAGAAGATCAAGCGAGAAGTCGAGCGCTAACTGTTCTAGGGATTTATCCCACAACGGCGACAGTCGAAAAGGAAACCTCACTCGTCAACCGGGAGGTGCCACAACCGCTAACTCAAACCCCTATCATCTCCACATCCTTCTCCTCAGAACGATTGGAACAAACCCCATCAACGCGGTTTTCAGAACCCTCAATTGTCCAAGACACTCTTCATTTTTCCTCTCTTGAGCAAAAAAATGAAGGGTTTGCTGAACATGGGGTAACAACTGCTCTTGATACCGACGAGATGACCTTTAGCGATAGCGATGAAGTTTCCCTAGAGGTTCCAACCTCATCTCAGGACGTTGAAGCCCCGATTTGGATGGCACAAAAGAAATCATCTTCAGTCCAACTCGATGATGCACCTGTTACGACTTCTACTCACAATCAGATAGAAACTCACCCCAATGAAATGACCACTCCTGACACTCCCATTGATTTTTCTGACATCATTGCCAGAACCAATGTGGAACTCAAGCGCTTGGGTTGGACGACTCAGCAGGGGAAAGATTATCTCCTACAAACTTACGGAAAGCGATCGCGCCAGCTCTTAACCGATGGGGAATTACTAGATTTCCTGCATCATCTAGAAGTTCAGCCGACACCGGAGTGAAGGGTTGAAAGTTGAAAAGTTGAATGTTAAAAGGTTGAAAGTTGGAAAGCAGATTAACCTGGGCTACGCTCCGCTGCACTAACAACCTTCAACCTGCTAACCTTTAACTTGCTTAACCTTCAACCTGCTAACCTTCAACTAACTTAACCTTCAACCTTCAACCTTCAACCCGCAACTCTTAGCCAACACCGACAGGAGGACGCACTGCTGAAACACGGCGATCGATTACTTGATCGATTAAGCCGTAGTCCTTCGCTTCTACTGCCGACATAAAGAAATCGCGTTCGGTATCGTCCTGAATCCGCTCCATGGGCTGGCCAGTATGTCCTGCTAATAGCTCATTGAGTCGCCGCTTGTGATAAAGGATTTCTTTGGCTTGAATCTCAATATCTGTCGCCTGTC